>JBEKDW010000220.1:0-4398 GCA_050014155.1 Anaerolineales bacterium | reverse complement strand
GTTATCACCCCGGACGGTCCAGACCGCGAAATAATACACCGTGTAATTTATGATGAATTGTGCCTTGGTATCGTTAAACCGGAATCAAGGGAACGTTATCTTCAGATCATGGAAAAGTTGGTTCATGCGGGGGCGGAAGGAATTATTTTGGGTTGCACGGAAATCGAACTACTGGTTCGCGAAGCAGACAGTCCGGTACCACTGTTCCCCACCGCAAAGATTCACGCCATCGCGGCCGTCGAGTATGCATTGGCAGAATAATCCGGGGATGGAAACGCTTTGCCACGGAAAACGCTTTGCAACCGATTTGCAGTGTTTCGCTGGATCCGAAGTAGATGAGACACAGGACATTTTCGCAACGCCTACCTGGCAAATTACGGCTCGAGGAACATATCCTCACAGCCAACCCGGGACTTGACCCCATCATTTTCGATCCCGTTGGAACGATCCAGGAAACCGTCCTCACCCGAAACGTCGATGACAGGGTGATGGGCTTTCCGAGCACGGCCATCGCCAAGACACTCGTCACATCCGTAAAAAATAACCGGATATACTCTACGATGGATTACGCAGCCGGTTCTTCCAAGAGGAGGTTAAGCCGATGAAGAAGATTCAGCCGACCGGAATCGTTCCGGCGGGTATTGTGCTGTTGACCCTGGTAGCGTACGACTTGCGGGCCGTCGGCGCCATCTCGCAGCCATCCCAGCCCAAGCCGGTGGTCCCGGTGCCGGTGCGCAGTCGTGTTCTCTGCCGACACGCCGCGCTCACTGCCGCCGGCGGATTGGCCATCGCGAGTTGCAGCCGGGGCCACGAGAGAATCCCCGGGGTGGTTTTATAATTAAAAATAATCTGATCGTTTTACTGCGCCGTTGAGGTGCGCATGGTCAGATATATCGGGATTGCGGAAAGAATCACCCGACCATCCTTTTTCCTCGTGAAGGACGGACTATGAATGTTCTGGGAATATCCGGAAGTTTGAACGCAGACGGCAACACGGCCTTTGCAGTCCGGGATGCGCTGGAAATCCTCCGCCGGGAGGGAATCCAGACGCAATTTATTTCTCTGGCCGGAAAGGATATCCACCCGTGCGATGGATGCTGGTTCTGCGCGGCCGAAAGGCAATGCCGGTATCAGGATGATATGGAAGAAATCATCGCCGGAATGCGTTGGTGTCACGGGTTGATCCTCGGCTCTCCCGTCCATTTCGGCATGGTGTCCGGCTCGCTCAAGGTGATGATGGACCGCTGCGTGCTCCTTCGACCCAGCTACGGGGACGTGATGGAGATGGCGGGGAAGACCGGGGGAGGGATCGCCTGCGGCGGCTTCCGCAATGGCGGGCAGGAGACCACATTGCACAACATCCACTTGTTCCTGCTGCAACAGAACATGCGGGTGGTGAGTGACGGGGCGGGGTACAGCCATATGGGGGGCGCAATCGTTGGAGACGCCAAAAAGGATGATCTGGGATTGCAAACAGTGGAGAATTTGGCGCGCAATTTACTGTTTATGCTCAAGCAACCGGGCGCATGAATGGGATCGATCGGAGAGGCCGATCGTAAACCGCAACTGTATAGGAGGCGAAAATGTCGTTGCTAGGTGTAGTTTTCACATTACACATGATCGGATTGGTGATTTGGCTGGGGGCCGCGTTCCTGCTGCCGATCGCCGTCATCCCCGCCGTGAGGAGCCTGGCGGCGGCCGAACAAAATAAGTTTATGGACAAATTCACAAGACGATTTATTCCGTGGTTTGTGATCGGCGGAATAACCGTCGGGCTAACCGGTTGGGCCCAAACCACCATGATGGTGGACGACCTGAATATCCCGGTGATGATCGCCAAGCATGTGGCAATTCTTCCTTTAATTGCGGTGAGCGCATATATCTGGTTCTATTTAGCCACGAAACTATCGAAGCCCGGAGCGGATCAGAAATTGTGGACCCAATTCGTGGTCTGGGGCTGGATCCAGGCGGGCTTGGGCGTGATTGTGCTGATCCTCACTGGATGGCTCACGGGATAAGCCCGGCCTGCCCGAAGCGAAGGCGCCTAGTCGCCGACCGCAGAAGGGTTAATCCGCCGCGGCCCAAATCGAAGCATTGGGCGGTGAAAGTCTTCGGTCCGGCATCCCGGGGATTGACAGAGCTTGTCTGACGGCGAGTGGGAGTTCGTTACCCCTATATTATGGAAAGCAGATATCCCTTTGTCGGCTATGGAATCGAATAGTTTGTCAAAAAACATGGAAGCCATCGCCGAATCGATTTCCCAATCGGTCGGTAATTTCTGCGACCGCCACCGCCAATTAACGGAGGATGTCACGATCCGCAAACCGGCGGATTCCGGATGGACGATAAAGGAGATCGTCGGCCACTTGATCGATTCGGCTGCCAACAACCATCAGCGAATCACTCGGTTGCAACTTGTCGCGGAATTGCAATTTCCTCCCTATGAAAACAAAAAATGGCTGGCTGCGGAGAAATGGAATTTCCTCGAATGGCTTGAAATTCTCGGCCTCTTCCAATCCTATAATCTCTTCCTGGTTCACTTGATTCGCAACGTCGATCCGGAGAATCTAGACCACCGCTGGTTCGGCCGTGACCGGTTCGGCGAGCGGACCTATTCCCTGGAGGAGATGATCGCCGATTATCGGAAACACCTGAATGAACATCTGGATCAAATAGAAACGCAGCTGAAGGAATTTCGCGGAGACGATTGACCGAAGGGAGGCAAAAATGCAGGGAAACATTCAACTGACTTCGGAAATATTCTGGGTAAGCGCCGCGGTCACCGCCCTGATCGACGCGGGATTATTGTTTCTCATCCTGCGGCTGATCCGTCCGGAGCGCTTTCTCCAGATCCGAGTGCCGATGATCATTACCGCGGGAGTCTTTTGGGGAATTCTGGGTGTCCTGGTGGTCCGGTCATTTTGGGTTGCGTATTATCAATACTTTTATCCGCGATGGATGGGCGATTGGGGAATCTTCGTTTTTGGGCCTGGCATCGGCATCGTCTTGGCAGTTCTGTTCTATTGGATCGCTGCCCGGTTTCGCAGCCGTCCCATCCCGGTGTTTCTTGCGCTGGTCGGGATCGAAGCCTTCCTCGAGCATCTTATAGGGATTTACAGCTTCCGTATCATGGACATACCAAGCTTCCGGGGAGTCAGCCCGCTCTCGGTACTGGCCTTTTCCGTGCCGGAATACGTGTGCTACTGGTGCGTTATCATCCTCATGGCCGTCTTGATCCTGGCGGCCGCCGGGCGCAAGACCCCGATCCCCTACTAATTCCTCCGTTTTTCCGGCTTTTCCACAGCAAGCAGCATTCCGACGAATCCCCGCATGCCCATTGACAAAAGGGATTCCTGCGATATAATGTAGACAGGTTTGTGATATAAACTAGTCTATAAAGAATTGGAGGAATCATGGACAGCCAGATCGAGAGCGTCATGAAACGGGGCCGGGGGTACTGGTTCGTGGACGGGTTTACCGAGATCTTAGCGGGAATATTGTTTATCCTGCTGGGAGGAATCACTCTGCTGAGCGGGATTGTGCCGCCCAGTTCGTTCCTCTCCCAGTTTGTTTCCCTCGCCGAGAGCGCGGCGATCGTAAAGTTCCTCGGGCTTATTCTCGCCGTTCTTGGGCTGTGGTGGTTAAAGGACCGGTTTACTTATCCGCGGACCGGATTTGTTCGGGAAAAAGGGGTGCCGAGAGCGCAATTGCTAATTTTTCTGAGAAACGCCGTCCTAATCGCAATTCTCCCGGTGCTGGGATTGATCATCCCGCTCTTCGTCGTACCGGCGGTTCGCGGAGCCATTTTCTCCATGCCCGTATGGTTCCCCCCGGTTCTAGGCATTTTCTGGGGGGCGCTGTGCATCCTTTTGGGTGAGTGGACCGCTCTCCGAAGGTTTCGGCTTCTGGGCGTGGTAATCATGCTCGCGGGAATCTCGATAGGCATCTGGCAGCTGACCTTGGGTTTGCCGAACGTTCCAGCAGACGCATTGCGGGCCAATATTCTGAGTCCGCTGCCGGATGTTCTATGGGCTCCCGTGAAAGAAAGCCTCAACCGGGTGCTTGCCGGAGTGGGGCTCTTGACGCTGCTTTCCGGAATTGCATTTGCCGTCTCGGGGTTGGCGACCTTCCTGCGCTACCGCAAGGAAAATCCGGTTCCCTATCGGGAGGAATCATGAGCGAACCGTTGCGCAACCTCTCGGATCTGGACCGGGTGATTCACGAACCGGCCCGCCTGCTGCTGGTGGCGCTGCTCTCGTCGGTGGAATCGGCGGATTTCCTCTTCCTGCTGAAGGAAAGCCGGCTGACCAAAGGAAATCTATCCGTGCACCTTTCGCGACTCGAGGAAGCCGGCTTCTTGCGTGTGGAGAAAACCTTCCGCGGAAAGATTCCGCACAC
>JBEKDW010000219.1:0-4406 GCA_050014155.1 Anaerolineales bacterium | reverse complement strand
AAGCTTTGGGGATGTGCACGGGGCCGAGGCTTTCCGCCACCGAACGGATCCATTGTTCCCGTACTCCGTCATGGTAGCGGTTCTCGAAAATCGTCTCGCGGCCGGAGGGGACCTTCTGGATCAGCATTCCGTCGAGCGAGGAGAGGTTGCATGCCGGCGAACAGGAAGTCACCAGCGCCGTACTCGCCCCCCAGGCGAGAGCCGTGAGGCCGGCGTAAGCGGCCGTTCCACCCTGCCGCTCGCCGCCGGGGACGATATCTTTGGTGACGTGGCCGATGATCAAGTATTCGGGCGCGCGGTCCTCGGTGGTGGATGGCACGGATGGAATTATACTATCGCCCATGCCCGAACTACCCGAAGTGGAAACGATTGCGCGCAAGCTGCGCGAGGGATGCGGCGGGGAACCCTCGATCCTCGGGCGGGAGATTCGCTCGGTGGAGATCCGCCATCCCAAGCCGATTGCATTCCCCGGTGTGGAGGTTGCGCGCGAGCAGATGCGCAGCCTGGTGTTCGAGGAAATTTCGCGTCGGGGGAAATTTCTCGTCTGCCGGCTCTCGCAGGGATATTTGCTCATCCACCTGCGCATGAGCGGAGATTTGCAGGTGCTCCCCGCCGGGCAACCGCCGCGAAAGCACGATCACGTGATCTGGCACCTTTCCGGCGATGCGGACCTGCGTTTCCACGATCCGCGCCGGTTCGGCCGGATCTGGTTGGTGGAATCTCCGCAGGAGGTGCTCGGGCCGCTCGGGCCGGAGCCGCTTGCGCCGGATTTTACCGCGGCGCGGCTGGGGGAAATGCTGCGCGCCCGTAAGCGGCTGCTCAAGCCGCTGCTGCTGGATCAAACTTTTTTAGCCGGGCTTGGAAATATCTACACCGACGAAGCGTTGCATCGCGCGCGGCTGCATCCGCTCCGACGCAGCGAGACGTTGCAAAAGGATGAGGTGGCGCGGTTGTGGCACGGGATCCGCGCCGCGCTGCGGGTCGGGATCGCGCAGGATGGAGCCAGCATCGACTGGGTCTACCGCGGCGGAAATTCCCAGAATCACTTCCGGGTCTACGGGCGCGAAGGCGAGCGCTGTAAAAAATGCGGCGCGAAAATACGCCAGATCGTCGTGGGACAGCGGTCGACATACTTCTGCCCAAAATGCCAACCATTGGGGCGGAAGAATAGCCGGAAATAAAAAATGGAAGGCAATATAATGAAAGCGCAATGGCGGTAGTTTGCTTGGATACATCGAATACGATATCCATTGGCCGCCGTGATCCGCGATAAATCCGGAGAGAAAAATGTTACGACACATGAGATTTCAAAACCGTCCCCTGAATTCGGTAAACATGGCGCTCCTGATCCAGGCCAACCGAGCGATGGCGGGCGGGAAGCCAGGTGATGCGGCTCCACTGTTTGCGCAATTGGCCCAGCACATGGAAGCCAACCAGCATCCCCGCCGCGCCGCCAACTTCCATGCGATGGCGGCCAACGCGTTTGCCGATAGCAATTCCGAGCAGGGCGCAACGGAACACGCGCGCGCCGCCCTGCAGTTGTTCCTGCAATACCAGATGAATCAGCGGACGTCGATGTTTTTCACCAACATCACGCGCAAAATGAACGACCGCGGCATGCAGGGGGCGGCCGATCAGTTGGAAAAGCAATTTGGCGGTCAGGTGAAGAAGTTGCCGGCTGCGCCGGCGGCCGATAAAACCACGCACCACGGCGTCCTGCCGACGAACTGCACCAAGTGCGGAGCGCCGATCCATGGCAACGAGGCCAATTGGGTGGATGAAAATACGGTTGAATGTGAATATTGTGGCGTGCTGATCCGATCCGGCCAATAACGTTTTTTTTTGCGCAAGCCGTACAACAATTGCCAGCAGCCGGCTCGATCCTTCTAGACCCGCGCAAGGGAAGGGCGGGAGGGGCGGAACGAGGGATTTAAGTTTGGGGGATGGGTGTTGTTTAATTGTGGTCGCCTCGCATGCTCCCTGATTCGGATTCCCTGAAAGGAATTTCCGGTTATGCAATTTAAACTTTCCGGTGCGCAAAGTCCCCTGCTGGTTTCAGGGCTGCCGTTCAGTCTCGCCTTCACGGTTGCCGCGCGGATCCACGGCCCGCTTGCGCCGGAGAAGCTCAACGGAGCGCTGGAACGATTACGCCGACGCCATCCGCTGATCGCTGTACGAATCGCGGCCGGTGAAGGCGGCGACTGTTTCACAACCGTCGGCGTACCGCCAATCCCGGTGCGGGTGACGGAACGCGCATCGAATGACGATTGGCTGCGCGAAGTGGAACGCGAAATTGCTATTCCTTTCGATTACCGCGTCGGTCCATTTTTCCGCTGCATCGACCTTCGCGGCCGGGATACATCGGACCTGATCCTGGTTTTCGATCATATAACGGCGGACGGGCGCTCGAGCATTTACGCCTTGCGCGATCTGTTGCGCTTGCTTGCCGACGATAGCCTCGAGTTGGATCCGTTGCCGCCGCCGCGGTTGGCCGATCTGATTCCGCCGCCTATGCTGGGAAAGATTGCGGAAGTCATTTCCGCCGAACCCGGTATAACTCCGGATATGAATGTCTGGCACCCGGAGGCCGCTCCCGCGCAGCCCTTGCGCGTGATCCCTTTTGCATTCGATGAAAATGAAACCGCGGTTCTCGTCTCGCGTTGCCGCGTCGAAGGGGTGACGGTGCAAGCCGCCCTCTGCGCGGCCTTCGCGTTGCCGTTTGCCGAGCGGCAGCCGGACGTGCCGTTCCGCTACGTCGAGACGCCCGTCGATATCCGCCCGCGTCTCACGCGGCCGCCCGGCGAAGTCTTCGGAAATTACATTTCGCTCGCACGGATCGGCCTGGATTGCTCCTCCGGGCGCGATTCATGGGAGATCGCCCGCGAGGCCCGCCGGGCGATCGCGGCCGTCACCGACGAGCAGCTATTCACCATTCCGATTATCTTGATGGCCGTTGCCGAACGGCCGCTCTCGGCCCCGCCGATCAACGTCATCTACGATCTTTCGATCAGCAACCTGGGGCGGATCGACATTCCGGATCAGTATGGCCCGCTCCACCTCGAATCGATCTTCGGTCCGACGCTCAACGTCTCGCTGCCCGGCCACCGCATTCTCGCCGTGACGACGTTCGGCGGTCGGATGCGCTGCACTTTTGCTTCGCGCGACCCGGAAGCCGCGCAGATCGTCCGACGGGCCAGGGAGTGGATCGCGGTTATGCTCAAATCGAAGGATTGAATAAACGCATCCGATGAATAAGCCTTCGAAGTACCAATGGTTCATTCTAATTCTGGCCGCCTTGACGGGCGCTTTCGTCATCGGCGCTCCGGCCACAAGCCTGGCCGTCCTGTTCAAGGAAATATCAAGCGATCTGCATCTGAACCTGGTGCAAATGGGGCTGATCTGGAGCATCGGCTCGCTGCTTGCCATACTCTCCAGTCCCTTGAGCGGAGCCCTCGACGACCGCTTTGGCCCCAAACGGGTGATGATTTCGGGAATTATCCTCGTCAGCCTGACAGCCGGCATGCGCGGCCTGGCGACCGGCTTTTCGTCCCTGTTGCTGATCATTGTCGTGGTGGGCGGGTTGGTGCCCCTGGTGACGACGAGCTCGTACAAGATTAGCGGCATCTGGTTCCCCCACGGGCAGTTGGGGCTGGCCAACGGCGTTCTGGCGATGGGAATGGCGTTCGGGGCCCTACTCGGTGCATTGCTGAGCGCCACGGTGCTTTCCCCGGCCTTGGGGGGATGGCGTCACGTTTTATTTTTCTATGCCGCCCTCGCCGTGTTATTCTGCATCCCGTGGTTATTTACCCCGTCCGCGCCTGCGGCGGCGAAGCCGGGCACGGCGGAGCTGGTGACCGTTCCCATGCGGCAGGCGTTGACGCGGATCGTGAAATTGAAAAACGTTTGGCTGCTCGGGATCACGTTCCTGGGGATCGCCGGTTGCGTCCAGGGCATCGCGGGTTACCTGCCGTTCTACCTGCGCGGGTTGGGCTGGTCCGGCGCGAGCGCCGACGGGGCGCTCTCCTTTCTGAACGCAATGAGCATGATTTTAATCCTGCCGATCATGTTCTGGACCGATCGGCTGAGAACGAGAAAATGGTTGTTGGTGGCCATGGTTATCACGATCGCTATGGGGACCGGGCTGCTCTCGATTACAGATGGGTTGGCGGCATGGGGGGCGATCGCTCTGGTGGGAATGGTGCGGGATGGGTCGACGGCTGTGCTTATCACGATGGTCATCGAAACCGACGGGGTGGGACCGGTCTACGCGGGGACGGCCACCGGTTTTGTCATGTTCTTTTTCTTCGCCGGCAACCTGCTCGCCCCGCCGATCGGCAACCAGCTGGCGGAAATCTCCTCCGGAACACCGTTCCTTTTCTGGGGGGGACTCGCAGCGCTCGGAATCG
>JBEKDW010000218.1:0-4411 GCA_050014155.1 Anaerolineales bacterium | reverse complement strand
ATTTGTTGTGTTCTGAACACAATATATTTTGCTTTGGACGATCCATTTACTGGTAATTTATTTTCTTTACACCAGGTCAATAAAAAAGGTACGCTTATTGCAATTTTCTTAACGTTTATTCCTGCAATTATCAATTCTTGAAAGCGTTTATTTGTATCTATTTCCCACTCATCGAAATTATTATGCATATTTTCACGGTCGATAGAATTGGATAATAATAATTCCCATTCCTCCCTTTTATACCAACCAATTCCTACGATTGTTTTACCTTGTTTTTTGTTCATTTATTCCTTCATTTAAAAGGACATTACTTACCCATAAATTACCATGGCTATAAATCACACCCAACATGTTAGTAGACGGAAAAGGCATCTACCCATAGATGCAAGCATTTGTTCCTATATGCTTTTATAAAGCATATACCGCTAGATACTTTCCCCGTCTACGATCCGATCCTTCAACCCTAGCTCGACGGCTTTATCGTATCGTAGCCGCCATGACTGCTTCCGTCCATCCCACCAGCCGCCTGCCGCCTTGATCCGGCCGCGCAACGCCGCTTCCTCAAATCGAATTCTGACGTTCACTAACTTCCCCCCTCGCGGCGGTTTCGGTTCCCATGGAACTTCGTCCACAATCAGTTCTACGGTCTTGTGGCGCCGTTTCAACCGCTCGTCGTACCGGTACCGCACGCACACCATTCGCTTGCCGTACCGCGCCATTAGTTTTCGCGTCCCCCGGCTCCCCGGTTGTAAGATCAACCTCGTTTTCATCTCCCCCTCCTTTTAATGCTTCGCACGGCAACGGTATTGTATAATAATCGCGTCCGGAGTGCCATTCCGTCTCACCAGGGGGTTCAGCATGAAAATCTCAGGAACGATTCCACCAACTCAGGATTGCCTCGACCGTCTCCACGCCGTCATTCGCCGTAAACATTATTCCATCCGCACCGAGCAAGCCTACGTCGATTGGGTCCGACGCTTTCTGGCATTCCAGGCCCCGCTCCCGCCCGAGCGGCTCGCCGAGCCGGAGATCTCGGCCTTCCTCACCCACCTCGCCGTCCGCGAGAAGGTCGCCGCGTCCACCCAAAACCAGGCATTGAACGCTCTGGTTTTCTTTTTCCGCAACGTCCTGCAAAAAAGTCTCGATGCTCCCTTCCAACTCGTCCGCGCCAAGCGTCCCCTCCGCCTGCCCACCGTGCTCTCGAAAGAGGAGGTACATCGCGTCCTCCGCGGGCTCTCCGGTGAGCATTTGCTCATGGCCCAGCTGCTCTACGGGAGCGGTTTGCGCCTTATGGAAGTCCTGCGCCTGCGCGTGAAGGATGTCGATTTCGACCAGCATATGATCCTCGTTCATGACGGCAAGGGATTCAAAGACCGCGTTACCATGCTCCCCGATCAGCTGATCGCGCCGCTCCAGGCGCATTTGGAAATCGTCCGCCAAATGCACGCAGCCGATCTCGGCCGCGGACTTGGGAGCGTGTACCTACCGTACGCTCTGGAGCGCAAATACCCAGGCGCCGCCCTGGATTGGAAATGGCAGTATGTCTTTCCCTCCAACCGCCTCTCCGCCGACCCGCGCACCGGGATCGTCGGCCGGCACCATATCGATGAATCCGGCCTCCAAAAAGAGGTCCGCCGCGCGGCAAGGGCCGCGGGGATTCAGAAGCCCGTCGGTTGCCATACTTTCCGTCACTCCTTTGCAACGCATCTATTGGAAGGTGGCTACGACATTCGCACCGTTCAGGAATTGCTTGGCCACAAAGATGTAAAAACCACGATGATTTACACTCATATTCTTCACCGGGGTGGAATGTGTGTAAGGAGCCCATTGGATGGTGTACCGCCACCCAAAGCTCAGCCATAGAACATACGCCGTTTCTGGTTTCATGGATCCTCCATTAAATCCGGAGGCGGTATTTCGTCCGTTATGTCAGCGCCCAATCCAATGATCATATCGTGCTGGCAATCGGCAACTGTGCATTGGCGAAACGACACCGTGCTCCCCTCAGCCGCCTATCGGTTGTGGAGACGTCCTATGTAATGTGAGGCATCCAAGGAAGCGGGGCGAGTCCCTTTTGCGGTCGTCAACCGTGTCAACTATGACAAAATATTAAATGGAAAACCTTGCTTTCTGTATATTTTGTAAAACTTTTTTAATCGCCGGCAGTTCCATACGGCGTAAAAGTGGAACCCAATAACCGTGTGCGCTTGTTAGCTTTGCGGCTGCAGATAATTCTCCACCGCCCATCCCTGGCGCGTGGCGTCATACACCCCCTGCAGCAGCCACCAGGTATATCCGTCGGCTGAACGCGGGCCGTCGACGACGGTAAACAATTCGTGCGCGCTGGCCTGCGCGAGGATCCGGCCCTGGAGCGATGGCGCGTCGCGCAGCCTCAGCCCGTCCGCGGTCGACTCCACCATCGCGCCGACGCCGATCGTGCCCGGGATCACCGTGGGAAGCGCAATGGTGGGTGTGTAGTACGGGGTGAGCGTGGGCGTGGGGGGAACCGGCGTGAGCGACGGCGGCGGAAAGACCGTGAAGTACGGCGCCACGGCTTCCGCGGGGAGCGTCGGCAGGGGCGCGGTGTATATCGCCACCCAGGCAATGATAACGATCACCAGCGCCAGAACCTCGCCCAGCGCGAGAGACCACCAGGGCAAAATCCGCCGCACTCCGGCTCTCTCCCGGCGGAGCAGCGCATCCGGCGGCGGAACGGATTCGGCGGGCGGTTTTTTTACGGGACCAGTCGGGGCGGTATTCATGATCGCTCGGAATTGCGGCAAGGCCGGGCCTGTGCTATCCTTCCCCCGGGATGGGCGCGATGATCGAACTCAACGGCAATCTTCACATCCACACGGGATATTCAGACGGCACATTGTATCACGCGGAAATCGCCGCCGAAGCGTGCAAAGCCGGCCTGGATTTTCTTTTCGTCACCGATCACAATGTGCTGGTGCGCGGAGTGAACCGCTGGTTCGAGTTTCCCAGCCTCCGCCGGGTGCTCCTGCAAGCGGGCGAGGAGATCCACCAACAGGACCGCATCCCGCAAAAAAATCACTTGCTCGCTCTGGGGATACCCGCCGACCTCGGCACTCTGGCGCGCGATCCGCAGAAGCTCCTCGACGCGGTGAATGCTTCCGGCGGAGCGGCGTTCCTGGCCCACCCGTTCGATCCCGCCGCACCCCTGGTCCACGAAGATTCCCTCGGCTGGGTTTCCTGGGACGTGCGCGGGTACGCCGGCTTGGAAATCTGGAATTACATGAGCGAGTTTAAATCGCTCGTGCGCAATCCCCTGGCGATGGTTTTCTACGCGCTCTTTCCCTCCCTCGGGATCAGCGGTCCGGACCCGGAAACGCTCGCCCGGTGGGACCGTTTGCTCTCGGAAGGCGGGCGCGTTTCGGCCGTCGGCGGGTCGGACGCGCACGGCCATGCCTATGCGTTCGGTCCGCTGCGGAAAATCGTCTTCCCCTATCGATATCTTTTCCGCACCGTGAACATGCACGTCCTGGTCGAGGAAGTAACCGGCGCTGAGGAGACCGACGGCCGCGCGATCGTCGCCGCGCTGCGGTCGGGACGCGGCTGGGTGGCTTACGATTTGCCCAAACCGACCAACGGATTCCGGTTCTGGGCGGAAGGGAACGGGGGGCGCGTCGAAATGGGGGGAGAAATCTCTCTCTCCACCGCACCCGTCCTCCGGGCCGAATTTCCATTCCCCGCCCGATGGAATATCATCCGCGCGGGAACCGGACCGGTCGAGAGCGGATCGGGAACGCAAATCACGTTCTCCCCTTCCCAACCGGGCGCCTATCGATTGGAAGCGCGGCGGCCCTTTCGCGGCCGCATGCGCGGCTGGATTTTCTCCAATCCCTTTTACGTCCTTTGAAGACAGCGGTTTCCTATTAGGTGATACGCCGGCGGCTGAAGTCCGGGCGATCGCGGTCTATCGCGCCTTCCCCGGGGAAACGCGCGGGGGATGATAGAATAGGCATTGGATATTTTTACGGGAACATGGAAAAAACAGGAAATTTCCGCATGAAGGAGAGAATCATGAAAGTCACTTCGATCCCGGTGTTGGCCTGCGTGGCGTTGGCGTTCGTCGCTTGCAGCCCGGCCCAGAATCCGGCCAGCCCAACCTCATCGGCACCCGCCACCGATACCACGGTCCTTTCCACGGCCACCGCGACGGAAGTTCTGCCGACCAATACGCCGTCCGGACCGGTTGGGTCGATCTCCGGGAACATCGTACCGACCGGCTATCCGCAGCCCGCTAACTCCCTGAAAATTTTCGCGCGCGAAAAAAACGCCGGGACGATTTATACGACGGACCTCTCCATCGACGTGACGAGCTATACCATTTCGAATATCCCGCCCGGGGTGTACAACGTTTTCGCATGGTATTACAAAGGGGGGC
>JBEKDW010000217.1:0-4413 GCA_050014155.1 Anaerolineales bacterium | reverse complement strand
AGCCGCACTCCGGCGAGCAGCATCCGTCTTCCGGCCGGGCGCATGGAAACAGCGCGCACAGCCATCCAACCCAGGAGGATCAGCCAGGTATACCAGGCCGTCTGCCAGTGGCCGGCCAACCATTGCAGGCAAAGCGCCGCGGTGAGCGGCCACGCGAAGATTCCCTTCCGCTGACGGACGACTTCCTCCCCGGCCAGGATAATCCACGGCAGCCAGGCGACCGAGGCATTGATGGTCAGGAACCACGCCCGCGCCGCGAGGTAACCGGAGAGCATGAACGCCAGCCCGGCCACCGTCCGCCCCAGGAAGCCGATTCCGAGCTTGCGGCTGAGCTTTACCATGCCGATCCCGGCCCAAAGTAAATGCCCAACCAGCAGCAGGCCTTGCCCGTAATCAACCGGGAGAAGGAGGAGCAACCAGTTTGGCGGATACAGCAGCGCCGACTGGGCGTTGGCCAGCAGCGGCGCCCCCATTCCAAACAAGGGATTCCAGAGTGGCACGTGACCGCTGAAGAGGATTTGCTTGGCTATCTCGTGCCAGGGGTAAAACTGCAACAGCGGCAGCCCCCAAAAGATATCCCGGACGCCGGCGAGGACCGGCCAAAAAAGAACAAGCAACGCGCCGATCAGGACCCAATAAGCAGGATCCACGCGCGAAATGAAGTTCTTCGTGCGCACCCAAACCGCGGATGGCGTCATACGGTCTGGTATACACTGTTTCCAAGGGGCAGGCAAGCGCCCGGAACCACATTCCGATTCCTCGCCGGCTGGTTTTGGTTATATAATCTTTCCAAGTTCCCGGCATGCGGCGCTGGGGAGAAACCGGGAAGGAAGCATCCGACGCCGCGGATCGGGAAGGAGATTTCCATGTCCCGTAATCCGCGTCTATTCCTTGTCCTTCCAGTCGCCGTGGCTCTCCTTTCCGCCTGTGGGGGAACGCCGACCTCCAAGCCGGAACTTCTCGTCTCAACCGCTCCAGCGCCCGCCTCCACCAATACACCGTCTCCCACTCAGCCTGCTCTTCCTACGGCCACTCCCACCACCGCGGTGACGCTTCCCCCCGCTGCTCCCATACCCGGGCTTGTCTATATGAAGGTAGGCAATGACGCTGCATCCCTGGGATTATGGATCGTGCAGGCCGATGGTCAATCAAAACAACTCAGCACCAAGGCCAATCCGAGGTTATCCCCCGATCAAAAGCAGGTGTTGTACAGTGAAAACGGGGATATTTGGCTGACCGATCTCGGGACGGGGAAAATTATCAACCTAACCAGGACGAATGATAAAGTCGAAACGGATTACCAGTGGTGGCCCGCCCGGCCGGGCATCGTCGTTTTTCAATATCAACCCAAAAACAAGATTCTCCCCATGGCCGGTTACCTGGCGACGGCAAAAACGGACGGAACAAATTACGTTGTGATCGACGAGAATACTGGCTCGTATTCTCCGGCCGCGCTTTCGCCCGACGGCCAGTCGATCGCTTTCGACCGCGGCGGAATCCCTTGGGTTTACAACTTCACCGGCGGCATGATGCCGATCTTCCCGAAGTCGTTCCAGGAAAAATTCCAGACCGCAGCCAACCCCGCCTGGTCTCCCGACAGCCGCAAGATCGCCTGGCAGCTTTTCGGCGGCCAAACCGGCAGCGACGGTTGGAGCGGCGTAGCCGTGCTCGATCTGGACGCGCTGCAGGTAATGCTGCTGCATCGCTACACAATCCCCGGCGGAAGCACCATCGGCAACTACCACCTCGCATGGAGCCCGGACGGAACGTGGCTGGCCGTGGCCAACCAGGCCGAGCTCGCGCAGGATGGTGTAGTTTCCTTGTGGGTGATCCACCCCGACGGCAGCGAGGAACATCATATCGGCAATGGTGACCGCCCCGTTTGGAGTCCGGACGGCACAACGCTGATTTTCCGTGCAACGCCCGGCGTGTTTGCGGTTAAAGCCGGCGAATGGAATCCATTCCAGGTCACATTGCCCGCCGATTCACAGGTCATCGATTGGGTGAAGTTAAAATAGGTTTGGGGTCGCTGAAAAAGATTTGGGCCCGGAGTCAAGACTCCGGGCTTTTATTTTTATTGGCTCAATATTAACCCTTCGGCACAACAATTTCTCGACAAGCCAAGTTTTATCATCGTCGCTTTTTTTGAGGTGGTCTGGCATTTCGACTATCTGCTTGCGCCGATCAACTGCGTTTCGGTAAAACAATATGAACCCTGTTTGTGAGCGTGGCGTCCGCTTCCCCGGTAAAAAACAACTGAGTTTCTTGACAATCTTCAAATAAACGAATAGAGATATAATTTTTTAAGGTAAAACCCGACTATGTTTGTCGTGTATAGAGGAATGAGAGGGAGCAAAACATGAACAAGAAAATATTCATCCGGAGCCTTCTGCCGGCGGTTATCCTATTCCTGGGGGGTTGCAAAAGCGCCCCGTCCACTCCGGCTGAAAAATTCGCCATGCGCGTGGGATATTTCCCCAACATCACCCACTCGCAGGCGCTCATCGGCGTTGCCCGCGGGGATTTTCAAAAAGCATTGGGCGACAACGTCACAATCCAGACCACAGTGTTTAACGCCGGACCTTCCGTGATCGAAGCCTTGTTCGCCGGGCAGATCGATCTTTCGTACATCGGCCCCAATCCGGCCATCAACGGATACACCCAATCCGAGGGCAAAGCGCTGCGCGTCGTGGCCGGGGCCACCAGCGGTGGGGCGGCGTTCGTGGTGCGTCCCGCAGCGAACATTAAATCCGCCGCGGACCTGGCGGGCAAGAAACTGGCCACTCCCCAACTGGGGAATACCCAGGATGTGGCCCTGCGCGGGTACCTGGCCGAGCACGGACTGAAAACCAAAGAACAAGGCGGCAACGTCGAAGTCGTGCCGACCGATAACGCGCAGATCCTGGACCTGTTCCGTCTCGGGCAGATCGACGGCGCGTGGGTTCCCGAGCCCTGGGCCAGCCGGTTGGTGATTGACGGCGGCGGTACGGTCTTTGTCGACGAACGGGATCTCTGGACGGAGACCGGCGGCCAGTTCACCACAGCGCTGATCATCGTCGATACAAAATTCCTCGCAGCCCATCCGGATGCGGTCAAGGCCTGGCTGCGCGCGCACATCGAGATCACGCAATGGGAACTGGAAAACCCCGGCGACGCCCAGGAGCTGATGAACGCCCAGATCGCAAAACTCACCGGCAAAGCGCTGTCCTCCGACGTGCTCTCAATGGCCTGGGGCCGGATGAAACCCACCTGGGATCCGATCAGCGCCTCGTTGACCAAATCCGCCCAGTCGGCCTACGAGGCGGGGTTCTTGAAAACCCAACCCAACTTGGACGGGATTAACGACTTGACGGCTTTGAATGCGGTGTTGAAAGAGAAAGGCTTACCGCTGGTGAAATAACCCGTGCGTAGAAGTTATGCTAGCTTGCCATCGACAGCTGCATTCCGCCGGATCCGATAAATGGATCCGGCGGTTTTTTTTCAAATGAATAAACGGGGATCATAACTTCCACCCGGCCGCGCGGTTCGATAAAAACCGGCGGTTACCAATAAGGATGCACCGACGGCTTCACTTGTCCGTCATACACGGCTTCGATCCGTTCCATCGCGTCCGCCGTTAGCGCCGGTAGATCGGCCGCCGTAGCGTTTTCCTCCACCTGCGCGGGCCGTTTGGCCCCGGGTATGGCGCAGGTGACGGCGGGAGACATCAGAATCCAACGCAGCGCCATTTGCGTCATGGTCATCCCGGCGGGCACAATCAGTCTCAGGTTCGCGACCGCCTGCAACCCCAGGTTGTAATCCAGGCCGGAGAAGGTCTCTCCGCGGTCGAACGCCTCGCCGTGGCGGTTGAATGCGCGATGGTCGTCGGATTCGAAAGTGCTGGCCGCCGTGAATTTTCCGGTGAGCATGCCCGAAGCGAGCGGTACCCGCGCCAGGATCCCCACTTTGCGTCGTTGCGCCTGCTCGAAGAAGAGATCCGCCGGGCGCTGGCGGAAGATGTTATAGATAATCTGCACCGATTGCACGTTCGGGAACTCGATCGCCTTCAGCGCTTCCTCCACTTTTTCCACGCTCACGCCGTAATACCGCAGCTTCCCCGCCTGCACGAGGTCGTCCAGGACGCCGAACACCTCCGGACGATAATATACTTCCGTCGGCGGGCAGTGCAACTGCAGCAGGTCGAGCGCTTCTGTTTCCAGGTTCTTCAGGCTGCGCTCGACGAACGCGGTCAAATTTTTGCGGTTGTAACCGTCGGCGGTATGCGGGTCCAGCCGGCGGCCGGCTTTGGTGGCCACGTAGAAAGGTTCGCGCCGCTGGCGGCGCAATCGGGCCATCAGTTTTTCGCTGTGGCCGTCGCCGTACACGTCGGCGGTGTCGAAGAAGTTTACCCCCAGGTCGAGTGCGCGGTTCAGC
>JBEKDW010000216.1:0-4461 GCA_050014155.1 Anaerolineales bacterium | reverse complement strand
GGCTGCAAGGTTTGAACTCATGGCGGCAATTGCATCTCCAGTGGATGGATCTCCCCCTGCCATGGCCAATCCGCTGCTCGTTTCACCAACCCGGCGCGGACGGGATTCTCGATAACGTATTCCCATTTCTGCCGGGCGCTTTCCGTCGAACGCAGGAGACGATCGAAAAATCCAGCCTGCCATAGCGGAGTTGACAGACCGCATTCTCGGACCAATCGTTTGCTCGTCCATTGCTTCCAGCCTTGCATGAAACCGGAAAGCGATTTGGCGCCGACTCCGGCGGATATGCAGAAGAAATGGACATGATCCGGCATGACGATAAATCGCCCGACCATCCAACCATGGCGCGGTAGGGCCAACCGCCACTCATCCACAAGAATCGAAACGACTGCCGGTACGGTCAGGTTGGGTTTGCGTTGATGCGTGCAGGTGGTAATGAAAAAGGTCGCGGCTTCTGCCCGGACCCAGATGAGGCGATGCAAATGTCGGTGCATTGATGTTTACCCCCCTGTGGTTATCGGTTTTTTTACCCCCGATCACCGATCGGGGCTACACACCCGTCAACAATGTTCTTGCAGCCGCGATGGGCGAATGTTTGTAGCCGCGATCGCCCATCGCGGCTACAGCTTATTTCCGGTCGCCGCAGCAGCCATCCCCGCCAATGCGCCGCTGCTGAACGCAAACTGCAGATTGTATCCACCGCAAGGCCCGACCACGTCCAGTGTTTCCCCCGTGAGATATAACCCTTTGACCTTGCGCGATTCCAGCGTGCGCGGATCGGCCTCGGTAACCGGTACACCGCCTGCGGAAAGTTGGCAGTATTCAAAATCCCGAACACCTTTTACAGGCAGGCGGGTGTCTTTTAATTTATCGATCAAACCCTTGAGCGAATCCGCATCTATCTGGTTCAGGGGTGTATTTCCGGAAATATGATTCATGGATGGGTAAAGCGAGGCTACCTTGGGCGGAAAAAAGGCGCCCAAGAAAACTTTGACCGGCAGCTTAGTCCCGCGTTTTTGTTGCAGGAGATCATGGAACTCGGTTTCGAAGAAATGCAGGAGGTTGAGCGATACAACGAGCGGCCGGCCCGGGAGCGCGGAAATATGATGGCTGATATCCATTACGGCCGGGCCGTTTAACCCCCATTCGGTGAAGATCAGGTTGCCTGCGGCGGAGGCCAGGCGTTTTTTGCCGTCCCATAATTCCATGCCGGCGTCCAGACGGATTCCCTGCAGAGCTTTCAGCGATTGCAGTTCGGCAAGTACCGGCGCCAGGGCCGGGCGCTTTGGCAGCAGCGTATGCCCCAGCCGTTCGAGTACGGGGAATAATTCCCCGCGCGAACCAAGCGTGGGATAGGCTTTTCCGCCCGCGGCCACGATCACTTTTTCAAAAGTCTCCCGGTGTTCCCTGCCCTCACCGGCCAGTTGGATCACAAAACCTTTCTCGCCGGCGGAGATCGAAACCACCCGGGTTGATAAGCGGACGGAAACATCGGCCAGCGACAGCGCGCCGGCAAACGCATCCACGACCGTTTGCGCCGAGTTCGACAAAGGATAGTACCAGCCATCCGATGTTTTATAGACCAGGATCCCGACCTCCTGCAGCATTCCCCGCAGGGCTTGCACACCGAAACAGCCAAGCAGGACCGCCATCCACTCCGGGTCGGCGCAGGTGTATTTTTCGGTCCTTGCGCCGTCGTTGGTGATATTACAGCGCCCGCTGCCGGTCACCAGCAATTTGCGCCCGACAACCGCGTTGCGTTCAAAGACTGTCACCGTTGCCCCGCGCCAGGCCGCCTGAAGCGCCGCCGCCATGCCCGAAGCACCGCCGCCGATTACGGCAATTCGCATCTCCAGATTATACATTGCATCCCGCCCTGGGAAGAAAATATCTTCAATCTCGCGATGAAAACAACGGCGAGCGATTCGGAATGATTGACTTCGATGAAACACGGATATAATCGAAGGTGTCCTGGTCCTTCCTGGCCGGCCGCTTTGCCGCAAGCCGTTTGACGGGTTTGGCGCCCCTTCCTTTAAAAGGACGAATTATCCATGGCTATCGACTCTACCGGAATTGAATTTACCGACGCCGATTTGAATGACTTGAAAATCGCCAAATCGAAACTTGAGAATCCAAGCCTGACGGCAAGAATCTCCGACCTGGTTGGAAAGCCGATCGAGACCGGGTTCAAGCTCCTTCCAGCAAGCTGGAATAAGGCAGTCGGGGACATTACACGGATTGCGTTATTCAAAGGGTTGGAATTTGCCGTCCTGACAATGGGTAAAACCGAGACCAAAGGTTCCCGGAATAGGCTGCATAAACTTTTGATTGCCGGGTCGGGTGCGGCGGGCGGCTTCGTGGGGCTGGCCTCTTTGCCTGTCGAATTGCCGGTTTCAACCACCCTCATCTTGCGGTCCATCGCGGATATTGCGCGCAGCGAAGGACACGACATTAACCTCCTGGAAGTAAAACTTTCTTGCCTCGAAGTGCTCGCGCTCGGAGGTAGAAGCGCGAAGGACGACGCCTCCGAAAGCGGGTATTGGGTTGTCCGAGGGGCTTTGGCCAAGTCTGTCTCTGAGGCGGCGTCTTACATTGCGGAAAAGGGATTGGCGGAAGAAGGAGCGCCGCCTTTGGTAAGGCTTATCACGGCAATTGCGTCGCGATTCAGCGTCGTTGTAACGGAAGAAATAGCGGCAACGGCTGTCCCCTTAATCGGCGCGGTAGCCGGCGGATCGATCAACCTTCTTTTCATGCATCATTTTCAAGAGATGGCGAGGGGTCATTTCATCGTTAAACGGCTTGAGAAAAAGTACGGCATTCAACGGATAGAGAAAGCGTATCTGGGGTTGACAATCTAGACGCCCACCAGGAGTGGATGATGTGAGCGTTGTACCGATTACAAGGATACGCATCCGATTTGGTTTTATTGGTAATGTCTGTCAAACCAAAAGAACCAATTTAATATCACAAAGCAATCCCGCTGCGATGTCCCCTCGTTCCGGGAAACGGCAATTCCCATCGGGGAAACATCGCGAAGGAAATCCCGCTACACCAACTTATTCTCGATCGCATAATGGGTCAGTTCGGCATTCGTCTTCATGTTCATCTTTTCCAACAGCCGCGTACGGTAGGTGCTGACCGTTTTGGCGCTGAGCGCCAATTCGGTGGAAATTTCCTTGATTTCCTTGCCGGAAGCGATCAGGCACAACACCTGGTACTCGCGATCCGACAGGTGTTTATGAAGCGGTTGATCGTCCGCATGCCGGGCATGCAGCACCAGCTCGTCGGCCACCGATGGGCTGATATATTCCCCGCCCTGTAAGACTTTGCGGATCGCCTGCACCAGTTCTTCCGGGGCACTCTCCTTGTTCAGATAGCCCGCCGCCCCGGCCCGGATGGTGCGGACGGCATACTGATCTTCCGGAAACATGCTGAGGATCAACACCGGCAGCTGTGGATGATCATGCTTGATCTGTTTCAACGCTTCCAGGCCGTTGCCGCCGGGCATCGCCAGATCCAACACCACGATATCCCAGCGCTCGCAGTCGACCAATTCCAACAGCTCATGCGCATTTTGGGCTTCGCCGAAAGCGGCCTGGGTAAACGCCTCGGCCAGAATTTGCTTGACGCCCTGGCGTACGACGGCGTGATCATCCGCTAATAGAATTCTAAGCATTGCGATCTCCCTTGCCGTTCCGATCAACCACCTGGCTTGATGGGAATGGATACCGTAACGGTGGTCCCGCCGCCCGGTGCGCCGCGCACGTCGAAGGTGCCGCCCAGCCGCTTGGCGCGCTCGCGCATCCCCAGCAGGCCCAGCGAGTGGGGGTTGGCGATTTCCTTCGTTTGAATTCCCCGCCCGTCATCGTGAACCTGGAGCGTCAACGCCTCGGGTGTGGTGGACAGTTTGATCGAGATGTGTTTTGCGCCGGCGTGGATCGCGACGTTGGTCAACGCTTCCTGAAAAATCCGGTACAGCGCCACGGCGGCATCGCCGGCCACGGGCAAGTCTTCCGCGGGCACGCTCACGGTGCAGGCAATCCCCGTGCGTTTTTCAAAATCGCTGGCTTGCCAATCGATTGAGGCTGCCAGCCCGAGATCGTCCAACATCGCCGGCCGCAATTCGGTCGCGATGCGCCGTACGGTTTTGATCATCGTATCCATCTGCGCCGTGACGGTTTTGGCTTTTTGGGCGAGCGTCGCGTCCTTTGGTTCGAGCCGGTCGGTCAACCACGACAGATCGAATTTCATGGCCGTCAACGCCTGGCCCAATTGATCGTGCAGTTCGCGCGCGATGTACGTCCGTTCCTCTTCGCGCGCCGATTCCAGATCGGCGGCCAGTGCTTGTAATTGCCAGGACGAGGTTTTGAGCTCGGCGACCGTCGCCAGGCGCTGCTGGTACGCCAAGCCATTCTGGATGGCGATGGACGCGGACGGCGCCAGCGCCATGAGCATATCCTG
>JBEKDW010000215.1:0-4513 GCA_050014155.1 Anaerolineales bacterium | reverse complement strand
TCCTTGCCGCCTGCCGCCGTCTGCTGATCCCCGGGGCAACATTCTTTCTTTCCAACTGGCAATTCCTTCGCAGCGAAAAGCTGCGCAGCCGGATTGTTCCATGGTCTGAGATTGGACTCTCAGAATCCGACACCGATCCAGGCGACTACCTTCTGGATTGGCGGCAGGGGGGCCGCGGTTTACGTTATGTGCACATCATCGATATAGAAGAACGGCTGCGCCTCGCGGCGCAGGCGGGGTTCAAGGAAATGGAGTGCTTTGAATCCGACGGCGAGGGCGGAAGACTGGCGGATTACGCGGTTTGGACGCTTACCCCCTCCCCTCTCCCAACGCGTCCCTTCCCCTAACCCTCACCCCCATCCCCTCTCCCTGCACCAACAGAAAGAAGGATCGGGAATAAGGGCGATATTATTCTTGGCCGGTTGCAACCGTGCCAGTCGCTGCTGGAAATTGCGGGGTGATGTTTTCGCCGTTACTCCAGGCGGTTAGGTACGGGAACGGGTCGAGTTGCCCGCGCCGGGCGGCCCAGTCTCCCGGGTAGGTGGGACGCGAGATGCCGAAGTGGACGTGTGGCGTGGTGTTGACTGCGTTGCCGGTCTTTCCCGAGAGGCCGAGGAGTTGACCTGCTTTCACACGCACCCCGGCTGCAATACCTCTGGCAATCGCCGAGAGGTGCGAACCGTAATAGCGAACGCCGTCGTCGCCGATGATCGCTACGCACAACCCTCCGGCGACAGCTTGATCGTTCGTGGCGGGATCCCACAAATCCTTATAAGAAACAAAATCGACCACGCCGTCCGTTACGGCGACGTAATTTGTTCCGACCGGCGCGAAGATGTCGGTGGCCGGATAGGGATGTCCACCTTCGGCAAAATCGGCCACCCCCGGCGGCTGGACCGGGAAAACATAGACAAACGATCGGTTGGTCGGAGTGGGAGTCCCGGTCTCGGTCGATGTGGCCGTCGGCGACGGAGTTTCGGACGGCGTGAACGTCACCGTCGTAGGAACCGCGGTGAATGTTGGATTCTGATTTGTCGGCGTAATCGCCGTTGAGGCCCTGTTTTCCGACGGCGCGGCCGAAAGTGCCAGATCCATGCCTTTGAGAAAGACCGCAGAATTTGGCCCCCCTTCACCCGAGGAGCAGGCAGATAAAAGAAGTGGAAGGATTATTGAGGCAATCCAACGATAGGAATTGACCCATCGGCGATTCATATTCCAATTATGCCTGATATCCGTGCGCTTTGCATATCCCCCCGGACGGCGCTTGCTTGAGGAATATTGTTCGGCTCTCCTGTAACACATGAACTCTATCCACAAATGCTGCGTGACCCGGGAACATCTCGCACAGTTTGGGTCATCCAACAGCCGCGAAATGAATGATCGGAGTCCGAAGCGAAGGAAGGCACTAGACGCGGATGATCATTTGGAGCGCAACCGGAAGGAAATAAAAAAGACACGAAGCGCTTTCGCGCCTCGTGTCCGTTGAAAAAAATTGATATTGGCGCAACTTCTAGAGTTGCAATTCGAGGAAGTTCTGTAGACCCATTTGTTGGATCTGGTCCTGTTGCGCTTCGATCGCGTCGATGTGGCCTTCCTCGTCCTGCAGGATGGAATCCAGCATTTCTTTGGTGCCGTTGTCCCCCAATTCGGAGGCCAGCCGGATGGTATCGTTGTAGTTTTTGATGGCGGTCGCTTCGCCATCGTGGTCGTTCTGGATCTGCCTGGGCACGTCTGCGCCGATGAAAATCTTCGCCAAGTTGCTTACCACCGGTATCCCCTCCAGGAAGAGGATCCGCCCGATCAACTTCTCGGCGTGTTTCATCTCGTCGACCGCGCGTTTTTCAACCAACCCGTGTAATTTGGAATATCCCCAGTTGTCGCACATCTCGGAATGCACCATATACTGGCTGATCGCCGCCAGTTCTTCTGAAAGCCGCAGATTGAGTTGATCGATGATTTTCTGTTCGCCTTTCAGATATCCTCCTTTGGATTTCAGATTACCACCTTGGCATTTATTTTTCGTTATCGTACGCCGGGCTAAGCGCCCCCGCGGTTGACCGGCCCGGTACCGCCACGCGGTATATTTCCTGTGCCGCCGCGCGGTGTGGGTTCCGTTCCCCCTTGCGGCAGATTTCCGGTGCTGCTGCGCCGCAGACCGCCCGTTCCGCTGGTCTTGCGCTCTTCGACGGCCGGCTCCTCCACTTCCGAGATTACACCGATTCCCTCGATCATCTGCCGGTTAAATAAGATCGCCGGCGAGCGGGTGACCAGCTGCGGGAAGAAGACCGGGATGAGCGTGGCGTTGAATAGGGGGGTGAACTGGCGCGTACCCTGGAACATTTGCGAAGAAAAATCGAACTTGCCGGGTGATTCCAGTACGCCGAACATTTCGAATCCCAATAAGCTGGCCCAGATGCGGTAGGAAATTTGCCGCGTGAACCCCGCGCGGACGACAGTGATTCGTCCGAGGTCCGAGGTCTTTTCGCACAGCAGTGCGATGATCCGCGCCTTAACCATGCTCCAGACGGTGAATTGCGCTACGATCTCCTGCGGCCGGTGCAACCGCACCAGTGAGGCGTCTTCCAGTTCGATGAACGAATCGGTCGGGTCATTGACCAAGCCCACTAATCCGGCGCCTGTCACCGCGATCATCCCGTTAACGCGGTAGTTCTGCGTAAAGAGCGCGCAGGATACCCGGTCGCGGGGTATTCTCGAATCCATTCCTACTCCTCCGCGGCGTTCATGCTGCCGCCCGGAATCCGACGTAAATGGTCACCGGCTCCGCGCTCTCCTCCACCCAGAGTAGTCCTTGCCCCGCGCGGATCTGCCGGTACGCCGCGCCAAGCGGCGAGACGGCCTGGACTTGTTGCGTTTGTCGGCGGATTTCCGCCAGCTCCTGCGGCGCGAGCGGCGGACCGGAATCCACGATCGAGAGCACCACCCATTCGCCAAGCGGCAGTTTGTCGGCATGGGTGATCGCGAACGGTCCGCTTGGCTCGCCGCCCTTGAGGCGGAACAGCACGATGTCGATCGAGGTGCGGTTGCTGCGGGCGATCGACCAACCGAATAATGTTTGCAGGCCGGATTGCGCCGCCTGAGCGTTGCCCAGGACGTTTGGAAAATCTCCGGCCAGTTGCGTGAGGATGGCCACCTTCTTCATTTCCGCCGCCTGGCGCACCGCCTGCAGCGCATCGCCGATCGCCTTGCGGAAGGGGAATATTTCCGTCCCGGTTGGTGCGGCGACGGGTGCGGGCTTGGTTTCGACGGGCATGCGCCTGAGCCACTCCTCGACCTGCGCGCGCAGCTTCCAGAGGTTGGCGCGGTTCGGCAGGTTCGGATTGGTGCCAACCACCTTGGCCACTTCGGCGATGAAGGTCGTCATCACCTGGCGGAATTCCGCAGGCGGGATGCCTCCAGGCAGCGATCCGGTCGTGATCGAAGTGGATTCCCCCGAGGCGGCCGACCGCTGCAGACGTTCCAGCGCCACCCCGGCCCAGGCCGCCAATCCGCGCAGGAGTTGCACGTGGTGTTCGCCGAAGTTCACCTGGGCTGTACGGCTGTATACCCCCAGCACGCCTCCAATCCGCCCCTCTACCCAGATCGGCACGTTGGCGAGCGTCTGTACCATATAACCTGTTTTAACTTTCAGATTTACCTGGCCGTCCTTCTGGCGGACGATCGTCTGCCCGGATTTCACCACTTGGTTGACGAACTCGTCCGAGACGGGGATGCGGTTGGTCATCGCCCGGCCGCCCTGGGCTTCCTTGCTCGCGCGGAGGATGATATCGCCGGAGGTTTCCTCGAGCATGTAAATTCCCGCGTCCTCGGCGCCGGTAAGGTAAGCGGCGGCTTCCACGATCTGCCGCAACAGCAGGTCCACCTGGCGGGTTTGGGTGACCGCTCGGCCGATGTCCAGCAACGAGCGTAATTCCTCGTTGCGGCGGCGCAACTGCTCGAGATTGGCGCGCAGCTCGTCGATGTTCTGCCGTTCGCCCTGTTGGACGGAGAACTGGCGGAACACGTTCATGATGGATTGGACGATATCATCGGGCTTGCAGGGTTTGAGGAGGAAATCCCTGATGCCGAGGCGGAAGAGCTCGCGCGCCATTTCCGGGTTGATACGGTTGGCCATGACGATGGCCGGCGCGGTATCCCCCTGCTCCCGGCGCTGGCGCATTCCCGTCACCTGCAACCCCTGCAACTGGGTGAGGTCGATGGCCACCACATCGGCCGGAGGAGAATCCGGGCGGGCTACCTCGGCGGCAAACCCCCGGGGGAGCAGGACTTCGCGAACCAGCCACTCGCCGGATTCGGGCATATCCGCGAGAACGAGCACCCGCGGAAGGCCTTGGCGCGAGCCTACCTGTGATGTTTGCGACGCTGGCATGCGGATCGGTTACTCCGCGTATTCCAAAAATATCCCGTTATGCCTCACGGAGAGGCAATTATCATGATTGTACTATAGAAGGAAAAACCGATATTGCTCAATTTCTTCCGATCTATATTCACGCCG
>JBEKDW010000214.1:0-4559 GCA_050014155.1 Anaerolineales bacterium | reverse complement strand
GGCGATCCGGATCCGTTTGTAGGACGGCGAAAACTTCCGAAAATTATTCCGCGCCGCGGGGTCGGCTTTTATCGCCGCGAGGATATCCGGCGGGACGCGAAACCGCTTCGGCACCGGTTTTCCGAGCGTTGCCAACACTGCCTTCGCCACCTTGCCTTTCGCAATCAGCGCCGCAAGCCTTTCCCGGTTCGCCTGCGAGTAGGGCGTCCCGGGCTTTCTGGGCGAGAACCGCTGGGCGTAGCGGTCCTCGTCGATGCGCCGGACGGTGCTGTCGATCCATCCGAAGCACAGCGCTTCCTCGACCGCTTCATTATAAGTAACGCGCGCTTTGCCGGTGTGCTGTTTGAAATAGACGAGCCAGACTTCCCTGCCGGTACGGTAGTGGTCCTTCAGCCAAGCGCGCCACGCTTTGCGGTTGCCGGCGTTCAATAATTGATTATCATCCAATGGACGGGTCATCGCATTTCCGGAGATGTCCGGCTGAGGTTTATCCAATTAATCCGCCGGGGCGTCGGGAGTATTCGCCATGGGAATAATAGACCTTTTCCGGGGAGATGGTTAAACGGCGGGCGGTGGGATGATTACAGAAATACCAGATCGTTGCGGTGGATGACTTCGTCGCCGAAATTGAATCCGAGGATTTCCTCGATCTCGTCGGATTTCTTCCCGATGATGCGGACAAGCTCGCTTGAGCCGTAATTGGATATTCCGCGCGCAATCTCGCGCCCGCCGGAATCCAGCACACGGATCGAATCGCCGCGCTCGAAGGCACCCTCCACCGCCTTGACCCCCACCGGAAGCAGCGAGCTCCCGCGAGCGAGCGCCTGCGCCGCGCCGGGATCCACCCGCACCGCATCGGAGGCGCGCCCGCCGGCGAGGATGTAGCGCTTGCGGCTCTCCACCGAGCTCGCCACCGGGAGGAAGCGCGTGCCGACGGACTCGCCGGACGACGCGCGCAGCAGCACGTCGGGCATGTCCCCCGCGGCGATCACCACCATCGTGCCGGAGCGCCGCGCGAGATCCGCCGCTTGGAGTTTGGTCAGCATGCCGCCGGTACCCAGCTCGCTCTCGGTCCCCTTGGCCGCCTCCCACAGCGATTTGGGAATCTCGGGCTCTCCCACCTCGTTGACCAGAATCGCGTCGGGATCGGAACGGGGGTCGGCGGTGTAGAGCCCGACCTGGTCGGTGAGTAGCAGCAGCAGATCGGCGTCGATGAGGTTGGCCACCAGCGCCGAGAGGTTGTCGTTGTCGCCGACGCGGATCTCTTCGGTGGCGACGGTGTCGTTTTCGTTGATGATCGGGATCGCGCCCTGGTCGAGCAGCGCGGTGAGTGTGTTGCGCGAGTTCAGGTAACGGCGGCGGTCGGCCAGGTCCGCGCGGGTGAGCAGCACCTGGGCGATGGTCAGGGAATACAGGCCGAAGACCTGCTCGTAGAGCGCCATCAGCCGCGGCTGACCGATCGCGGCCAGCATCTGTTTGGCAGGCAGCCCTTTGGGCAGCTGGGGAAAGCCGAGCCGCTCGCGGCCGGCCGCCATCGCGCCGGAGGTGACGAGCAACACCTCGCTGCCGCGCTCGCGCAGCGCGGCCGTCTGGCGCGCGATCTCTACCAGGTGCGGCATGGAGAGGTGCGAGGTGCCGGCGGTCAGCGTGGAGGTGCCGAGCTTGATGACGATGCGGTGAAAAGACATTCCTTCTCCGTCCTTCGGGGTAATTTCCTCATAAGTTATGGAAAAAATCGAGAGTTGTCATTGCGAGGAGCGAAGCGACGAAGCAATCTGGGGTTTCCAATAAATAAAAACCAGATTGCTTCGCTCCCTTCGGTCGCTCGCAATGACATCAACCTGTTTTTCTGCAGCCTGCTTTAACAATTGTTATACCACAGATAAATAGCCGGGAAAGCCGGGGAGATCCTCGGCGGCATGCCGCGGTCAGGCGGAAGCATCCAGAGGAGACAGGTCGAGGGCGAAGAATGTGTCTCCTCCGCGAAGGTGCGTAAATCGAAAGCCGTGCTTCTGATAGAAAGCGATCGCTTCATCCCAGGTGGCGGTGGTCTCGAGGATGATCTTATGATAGCCCGCGGCTTTGGCATCCTCCAGGAGCTGGCGGAGGACGGCGCTTCCGATCCCCTGGCGGCGCTGATCGTGCGCAACCGACATCCTTACAATCTCTGCAACGCCGGCGGCGCGCGGGATGAGCGCTCCGGTTGCGACGATTCTGTCGCCCAAGGCGGCGACCAGGAAGAATCCCCCGGCGTAGGAGGCAGCGAGGTCGTCGAGATCCGGATTCCGCTGCGGGTCGATCGATCCCCAATGCTCCCGCAACCCTTCCAGGATCAAGGCCTTGGCTTCAGCTTGATCCTCCGGGCGGAAAGGGCGGATGGAGAGGCCGGGCCTTTGCGGTTTTTCCATTCTATGATTATCACCGATCTCGATTCTAAAGACCATTGACGATGGACCATGGACCATTGTCCATCGTCTATCGTCCATGGTCTATTTTAAAGGAAATGCGCCCTCGGAGCGGCGGCCGCTGCACGCCGGCGCTCGAGGAACTCGACAGACCATTCCGGCGGGAGCCGGATGGCCGGCAAGCGAAAATGTGCCAATCGGTGTATCGTTGCACCGGAGAAGGCAACCAATGGATAGAAAACTTATCGCCCGCTACATCCTGGACGCAGTCCTGAGCCTCGCCGGCGCGGGCGTGTTCCTGTTCTGGACGGCCGGGAGGATCGACTGGTGGCCGGCCTGGGGGGTACTCGCGGTGAACGCGGCGATGATAGCGGCGATGGGATTCATCATGTTCCGCCAATATACGGACCTGGCGGCGGAGCGACTCTCTCCACCCAAGGGAGCCAAGCTTTGGGATGCCGTCATCATGAGCACCGTCCGCCTTTTACAAGCGGCGCGCTATATCGTCGCCGGGCTGGATCAGCGCTACGGCTGGACGGGAGGGTTTCCAGCCGGAATTCAAATAGCGGCTCTGGTTGTAAGTTTACTGGGATACGCCGTTATCCCATGGGCGGTAGCCAACAATAAATTCTACTCGCAGATCGTGCGGATCCAGTCCAACCGCGGCCACGCGGTTGCGGCGGGCGGACCCTACCGGTTTGTGCGCCATCCCAGCTACCTGGGAATGATCGCGTTTGAACTGGCCATCCCGATCATGCTTGCATCGTGGGGAGCGCTGATCATCAGCCTCGGGAACGTCTTCCTGCTCATCCTCCGCACCGCGCTCGAGGATCGCACGCTGCAAACGGAGCTACCGGGTTATGCCGAATACGCTCGTCAGGTGAAGTATCGGCTGATACCGGGAATTTGGTAGATAGAGACCATGGACTATAGACCATCGACCATCGACCATGGTCCATCTTCCATGGTCCACGGTCGTTCAGTCTATTTTATAGATACTCCCTTCCCTCACGCCCCACACTTCGGTCGCAATTCGCTCAATGAAGTAACGATCGTGGACTACGACAAGCACCGTTCCCTCAAAAGCGGCCAGCGCCTGTTCGAAGCGCGAGCGCGAGGGGATATCGAGATGGTTGACCGGTTCGTCCAGCAGGAGAAAGTTGCAGCCGCGGGCCACTAGCAACGCGAGCAGGAGCCGCGCGCGTTCCCCGTAAGAGAGCGACCCGGCCGGGACGAAAACGTCGTCGCCGGAAAAGAGGAAGTAATGCAGGAACCGGCGCGCGCCGGTTTCGTCGGCGGTGATTTCGGCCTGCACGATTTCCAGAGAGTTTTTGTAGGGGTCGAGCGTTTCCTGATCCTGCGCCATGAAGCCCACCCTAACGCCTGCGCCCAGCCGCACCCGGCCCGCCAGCGGCGGGATTGTTCCCCCGACGGTACGGAGCAGCGTTGTCTTGCCGCTTCCGTTGGCGCCGGTGAGCACGACGCGGGCTCCGCGCTGGATACGGAGGTTGATGTTCCTCAGAAGAATATTCTCCCCGTACCCGACGGCGAGACTATCGAGGGATAACACGTCGTTCCCGCCGGTCTCGGCCGGGTCGAATTCCAGTTTCATCTGCCAATCCTGGCGGGGTTTGTCGATCCGGTCTTCATTTAATATCTTTTCGATACGCCGCTCGATATTCTTGGCGCGCTGGAGGGTGCCTGCTCCGCGGCCCGCGAAGAAACCACGTGCGAATCCATCCTTGGTGTCCGCCTTGCCGCCCTTCCGGAACCGGGCGAGCCCGCGCAAATGACGCGCCGCGCTCGTTAGCTCCGCAATCTCCTGACGCTGATCGGTGTACGACTGCCACTGCCGCTCGCGCTCGGCCATCTTCTCTTCCCAATAGGCGGTGTAGTTGCCGGCGTATTCGCGCGTGGAGTGCGTGTGCGGATCCAACTCAAGGATGCGGTTTACCGTCCGGTCGAGGAATGCACGGTCGTGCGAGACGATCAGCGCGCCTCCGCGGAACGCGGCGAGCCATTCCTCAAGCCATTCCAGCATGGGGAGGTCGAAATGGTTGGTGGGTTCGTCCAGGAGCAGGAGTTGCGGGCGGGAGAGCAGCACCCCGCCGAGCGCGAGCCGGGTTTTCTGGCCGCCGCTGATGTTGGAAACGC
>JBEKDW010000213.1:0-4581 GCA_050014155.1 Anaerolineales bacterium | reverse complement strand
CTATCGGTGCGATGACTTCGCGAGTGGGGGGAGCAAAACTGCTCGCCTTTGTTTCTTGAGCAGTTTTGGTTGCGAAGCGGGGGTCACCTGCAATCGCGGGTTGGGCGGAATGTTCTGATTGGGTTGAGATATCGTAGCATACGCCCGATCCGATAATCCCAAGGCGCTTCCAGTGTTTATACCAATTTGTCTTGTCGAGACAATTGCATTCGGCCTATCCAGCGTTAAATTCCTTGCGCGACAGTTTCCAGTACATGCATCAACAGCCAGACACCACAAGGGTCGCGCGGACCGAAGAGGCGATCAATCGAGCACCAGCCGCAGGGCCTCTTTGGTCTCGACGACTTCGTGTGTTACACCGATTCCTTTTAGCAATGGAATGATCCCGCTCAACAGCCGCGGCGGAAGCCAGCCGATAAAACCCAAAAGGGTATTGAGCAGCCAGACTAACAAGGCGCCAATAACAAAGGGGAGATAGGACGCATAAGGTTTAAGCAGGGTGTCCGCCTGCGTCCATAACTTTTCTACCGCTTGTTGCATCCCTTGCAGGACTATGGCATTTTCAACCTGGCCAAGACCGCTTTGTCTCTCGAGCTGCGCCTGCACGGTGCGCGTGATCGAATCTGTGATCTTCTGTTTGTATGCGGGAGGGATCAGCTCGCCGCTCCGGCGCGCCGCATCCTGGTAGCCAAGCGCAAAACCCGCGCCAATCATTAACGCTAACCCAAATAGCAGGAGATTTTGCTCTTGCTGGATGGGCTTGACGGAAAAGTTCAGCCGGACTTTTATCTCATCTACGACTGTTCTGCTAAACCTGATTGCTATCAATAAATAGATCAGTGAGGCGAGGGCAGAATAAATATTAGTTCCCCATGCCAGGAGCATCGCCAGTGAAGAAAGGAAGAAACCGAGCGCAATGATCCATAACGGGCGAACCAACGCCACGACCAATCCGCTTATCAGCGCACTGAGCAAGATCGAACCGACCACCCAGATCGCCAGGTTGAGCGATGTATTCCCTGGCGGGAACAAGTCCTCATACTGGCTCTGAACCCTGTTGCAGGTCATGCCTAACATCACATGCGCCCCAATGAGCATGAGGATAAAGACAGCGATTTTTACGAGCGATGACATTTTCATGGTAACACCACCTTTCTTAGCAACTGTTCCATATTTAAAGTTCACGTATTCATGCATGGAGCAATAAGATCAATAGATTTTTATTATATATCTTTATTTGCCGGAGAGAATCAACTTCTTCAGCATCGTTTTTTTATTTTCTATTGGGAGATACCCAACATCATACTAGACGGAAATAGCATCTACGGATAGATGCTATTATATATCGTTAGATGCTTTTCTACGGCATTTGCATATATATACCTCTACAATCAATTTTCCATCCCTTGCATCCCTGCGAATTATTCAACAGCCGCCTACCTAACGATACTGCGGCATGTATCATCTCTTATGGCCGGGATATAAAACTTCCTTAACGGTTTCGGACGGCAGGGTGCCAGATCATACATCGGCAACGAAAAAATCCAGGGTAAGATGCTTTAAAAGGGGGTGCAACTGTTAAAACAGCAGACAGTTCGAACATATAAATGAAAGCGATGCGAAATGAAAGTCAGGATCTCCGGGTCAACACCGGCTGCTTGGCGGCGCGGACCTCGTCGAGCCGACCGACGGGCGCGTCGTGGGGAGCCTCGTGGAGGATCTCCGGGTTGGTGCGCGCCTCCGCGGCGATCTTTTTCATCGCATCGGCAAAGGCGTCCAGCATCTGCTTGCTTTCGGTCTCGGTGGGTTCGATCATCAGCGCGTCGTGCACGATCAGGGGGAACATCACCGTCGGCGGGTGCATGCCGTAGTCGATCAGCCGTTTGGCGATGTCGGTCGCGCCGATCCCCGGCGCGTCGGCAAAGCGGCCTTCCGCGACGAATTCGTGCATACAATTACGGGCGTACGGGATCGTGTAGGTGTCCTTCAGGAGCGACCAGAGGTAATTCGCGTTGAGCACGGCGTTTTCGGATACACGGCGCAGGCCGACGGCTCCCAGCATGCGGATGTAGACGTACGCGCGTACCAGAATCCCGAAGTTGCCATGGAAGGCGCGCATCCGACCGATGCTTTTGTCCGGCGTTGCCAATCCAAAGAGCGGGGGCTCTTCCTCGCCGCCCTCTTCGAGGATCTTCACCACCGGAGCGGGAAGGAAATCCGCCAGTTTTTCGGAAACACCCACGGGGCCGGAGCCCGGTCCGCCGCCTCCATGCGGGGTGGAAAACGTTTTATGCAGGTTGAAGTGCATCAGATCGAATCCCAGGTCGCCGGGGCGCACGACGCCGAGCAAGGCGTTGAGGTTCGCGCCGTCGCCGTACAGCAACCCGCCGCAGGAATGGACCGCTTCGGCTACGTCCAGGATGTTCTCTTCGAACAGCCCGAGGGTGTTGGGGTTGGTGAGCATCAACCCGGCGACGGTCCCGTCGCACAGCGTGTGCAGCGCCTCTAGGTCGACGTTGCCGCGCCGGTCGGAAGGCACCTCGACCGCTTCCATGCCCGCCATGGCCACCGACGCGGGATTGGTGCCGTGGGCGGAGTTTGGGATGAGCATCCGCCGGCGGTCGCTCTCCCCGCGCGCGCGATGATAGGCGCGGATGATCAGGACGCCGGTCAACTCGCCCTGGGCGCCGGCCGACGGTTGCAGCGAGACGGCCGCCATGCCGCTGATCTCGCACAACCATACCTGCAGCTGGTGCATCAGGGCCAGGCACCCTTGCGCCGTTTCCGGATCCTGGAACGGGTGGACGAAGGCGAACCCCGGAAGGCGCGCGGCGTCTTCATTGACCTTGGGGTTGTATTTCATCGTGCACGAGCCGAGCGGATAGAAGCCCTTGTCGACTGCGAAGTTCATCTGCGAAAGGCGCAGGAAGTGGCGCACCACGTCGGATTCCGAAAGTTCCGGCAGCGGCAGGTCCTCGCGCAGAAGCGAAGGCGGAAGGGTGGCCGGATCCACATCGAGTTCGGGTAGTGCAACCCCGATGCGCCCCGGGGAGGAAAGCTCGTATACCAGCGGTTCTGTCATTTTCTCTTCCTCACAGCGCCTCTTCGGAGAGCGCGTCGAACAGCGCGTCGATTTGATCGCGGGAATTCATTTCGGTGAAGGCCAGCAGCATATGGTTGGCCAGGAACGGGTAATCCTGCCCCAGGTCGTACCCGCCGATAATCTCGTGCTGGTCCAGCAAATGGCGGTTGATCTCGGATACGGATTTGGGGCAGCGCAGGACGAATTCATGGAAGAACGGGTAGCGCGAGACGATTTGGAATCCGGGGATTCGCGCCAGCCGTTCGGCGGCGTAGGAGGCGTGGTGATAGCACAGTTCGGATACCCGTCGCAGCCCGAAATTGCCCATCAGGCTCAGATACACGCTGGCGGCCAGGGCCATCAGCGCCTGGTTGGTGCAAATGTTGGAAGACGCCCGTTCGCGCTTGATGTGCTGTTCGCGCGCGGCGAGGGTGAGCACGTACCCGCGGCGGCCCTGCGCGTCGACGGTTTCGCCGGCGATGCGGCCGGACATTTTGTGCAGGAGGGATTGTCGCGTGGCGAAGAAGCCGAGATACGGCCCGCCGTAGGAAAGCGGGATGCCGAGCGGCTGACCCTCGCCCAGGACGATGTCGGCTCCCATCTCGCCGGGGGATTTGAGCAAGCCCAGCGCGATCGGGTTGGCCACCACCGCCAGCAGCGCGCCTGCGGTGTGGGCGATCTCGGCGAGCGGCGTGAGGTCCTCGATCTCGCCGATGAAACTCGGATACTGCACGATAACCAGGGCGGTGGATTCATCAACACACTTTGCCAGATATTTGACCCGGCTGCGGGTCTGGAAGGCCGCATAATTTTCCGGCGTTTCATCGCCTGTAAAGTTCACTCCCGCGCCCTGCAAATAAGTGTGGACCGTCTGGCGGTAATGCGGATGCAGTACCGGCGACATCACCACTCGATGCCGGCCGCGGCTTTGCTGCAGGGCGAGGATCGCGGCTTCGGCAGCCGCCGTCGCCCCGTCGTAATGGGACGCGTTGGCCACTTCCATGCCGGTGAGCGCGGCGATCAGTGTTTGAAATTCGAATATGGATTGCAGCGTTCCCTGGGAGACTTCCGGCTGGTACGGCGTATAGGCGGTATAGAATTCGCCCCGCTGCAGAATGTGGTCGACCGCCGCCGGAATGAAGTGATGGTACGCGCCCGCCCCCAGGAAGCACGCCGACGCCTGGGCCTGGCTGTTGGCTTCGGCCAGGTATCGCATCTCGGCCATCACTTCGGGTTCCGACGCCGGCTCCGGAAGGTCGAGCCTCGGAAACCGGTTGGCCTGCGGCACGTCGGCAAACAGGTCGTCGATTTTTTTGACGCCGACCGCGCGAAGCATTTCCTTGCGCTCGGCGTCTGTGTTCGGGATGAAGGGCATACCAACCTCTCGGAAACGGGCCGGACGAACGGTCCGTTAGGAATGCGCGAAAAATCGCCGGAGGGAAATCCCCGGTTGCTCTGCGGGAAATCCCATTAGTGTTGCCGCCCGGCGCAATAGGCTT
>JBEKDW010000212.1:0-4739 GCA_050014155.1 Anaerolineales bacterium | reverse complement strand
GCCTCCGTAGATCGCGCAGATACGAATCCGCAGGTAATAACTTATAATCATCCGAGAGGAAGCCATCATGTCCGTCTTCGACGAAATCACCCAACGCCTGACCACCGCCAATGACAAACTCCGCCACCTGCTGGAGAGTCTTTGACCTCGCGTCCCAAGAAACCCGCCTGAAGCAGCTCGAAACCCAGTCCGCAGATCCCGACCTCTGGAACTCGCCCGACAACGCAAAAAAACTCATGCGCGAGCTCACCCTCGTGCGCGATCGGGTGACGGAATGGCGCAGCCTCGAGCACCGGATAGGCGACGCATTGGAATTGGCCTCCCTCGGGGAAGAATCCCTGCTCGCCGACCTGGAAGAAGAAACCGTCGGAATCGAATCCGATCTCTCAAGGCTCGACCTGGAAGCGTTGCTCTCCGAACCCTACGATGACGCCGACGCGTTCCTCTCGATCCACGCCGGCGCCGGCGGAACGGACAGCCAGGATTGGGCGGAGATGCTCGAACGCATGTTCCTGCGCTGGGCCGAGCGCCGCGGGTTTGCGACCGAAATCCTGGACCGCATGCCCGGCGAAGAGGCCGGAATCAAGAGCGTCACGATTTCCTTCAAGGGGACCCACGTGTTCGGATACCTCAAGGCCGAGAAGGGAGTCCACCGCCTGGTGCGGCTCTCGCCCTTCGATTCGGCCAACCGCCGCCACACCTCGTTCGCGTTGGTGGAGGTATACCCGCAGCTCGAGCAAGCCGGGGAGATCGACATCCCGCCGGCGGATATCAAGATCGAAACCTACCGCTCCTCGGGCGCGGGCGGGCAGAACGTGCAGAAGAACGAAACCGCCATCCGCATCACCCACCTGCCCACAGGCATTGTCGTCACGTGCCAGAACGAGCGCTCACAAACCCAGAACCGTGAAAACGCAATGAAAGTGTTGCGCGCCCGCCTGCTTGCCCTCCAGAGCGAGGAGCAGGAAAAAGAGCTGTCCGCGCTCAAGGGCGAGCACGTCAAAGCCGAATGGGGCAGCCAGATCCGCTCCTACGTATTGCATCCCTACCAGATGGTCAAGGACCACCGCACCGAATACGAGACCGGGAACACCGCGGCGGTGCTCAACGGGGAGATCGACGGTTTCATCGAAGCCTTTCTCCGCTCCCGGATCGGAAATAAAAAATAATCGCGGGCGAAACGGAACCGGGAACCACTTTTCGTCATTGCGTCAATACCAAAGGGAACACGGATTACCCCGGTCGTGCTGCGCACTCCCGGAGCGGGCACAGAATACGAACCAGAAGGCACCGATGAGATAATAGGAAATAAAAGATTTTGGGACGGGTTAACCACTTTTTTAACGGTGAAATCCGTTCCCTCTATGTGATTCCCGTGTAATTCTATGCGACTGAATTTATTATTTTCACGGAACAATTCAGTAAACACGCACGGTAAAACAACGGTTTGGATAAACACTGGATGAGAAAATATCGCGGGTATACGATTTTCTGGGCACAATGCATATAAATATTCCTGCATAAATCAAGGCTTATTGGCGGATGTGCTAGAATAATTCCATGGATCCAAACACAAAAATAAAACCCGGAATTGGGCCCGAAGCCGCGAAATCGTCGACATCCTCCCAACTTGAGCCGGGTGGACACAGTGACTCGGCGGTAAATAATAATCCTTGGTTGGCGATGCTGCGGCAACCCTGGCTGCGATGGTTCGGCTTTTTCATGCTCCTCGCGGTTCTGATTGCGGTATTCGTGCTGGCCAGACCCGCGGTGAGCTCGTGGTTGTCCGCTTCTACCGGAAATAATGCCGCGGTACAGACACCCTCCGCTTCCGAGGAGGCGGGCCAATCCCTCCCGCAAGTGAGCCGCTCGAGTCTGAATCCTTACCTCTCACGGTTGATCACCTCGGGTTCCACCGAACCCGCCGATTTCCGGGCGGACGTGATTACGTATACCGTGCAATCGGGCGACTACCTCTTCGCGATCGCCGATAAGTTCAAGATCAAACCAGAAACCATCCTATGGTCCAACTACGACGTCCTGAAGGATAATCCGGAGATCATCGTCCCCGGCCAGGTGCTAAATATCCTGCCGGTTGACGGATTATATTATCAATGGCAGGCCGGAGATCGGCTGGACACGGTGGCTGGCACATACGGCGTGACCCCGGAAGATATCATCCTTTGGCCTAGCAACTATCTCTCTCCGACCATCGACATCCAAAAACCCGACATCACTCCCGGAACGTGGCTGGTAGTTCCGGGCGGCCACCGGGAATTCAAGGCGTGGGAACCTCAAGTCATCCGTTCGACGAGCGGCACCTCTTGGACCTTCGGCGGCCCGGGCGCATGCAACGGCGTCTACAGCGGATCTGCCGGCACGGGCGCCTGGTTCCTGCCCACCGCCAGCAATTGGATCGTCGGGAACAATTACAGCGCTTACCATCACGGCATCGACCTATACCTCACCCTTGGCGAACCTGTTCACGCCGCAGACCGTGGAGTGACAGTTTACGCGGGATGGAACACCTGGGGCTACGGCAACCTCGTAGTGATCGATCACGGCAACGGCTGGCAGACCGTATACGGCCACCTTAGTCGGATCGATGTGGGCTGCGGCTATACCGTTCAACGCGGAGGCCAAATCGGGCTGGGCGGATCGACCGGCAATTCCACCGGACCTCACCTGCATTTCGAAATGATCTATAACGGCGTGCGTGTCGATCCGCATGGATATTATTCCCTGAGATAATTGAGGCATCAAAAGACCCCGTTTTCGCAACGAGGCCGTTAGATTTCGGATTTGCTAATTGGCTGAATAGAAAAACCGATGGCGAGGTTTTAAGAGTACCACGGATTACACCGATAAAAGCGGATTACACGGAAAATATTTATCCGTGTAATCCGCTTTTCTTTTCTTTTTCCGTGTAATCCGTCGTCTCGGATCAGCGCCCGCGCTCAAGAGCCAAGAGTTTCCGCTTCACCCGCACCCCGCCCGCCGCGCTATACCCGCCAAGCGCGCCGCTGCTCGCGATTACGCGGTGGCAAGGCACGACCAACGGGATGGGATTGGCACCCAGCGCCCGACCCACCGCGCGCGCCGCGCGCGGGTTGCCGATCTCGGCCGCGATCTCCCCGTAGGTGGACACCCGGCCGTAAGGAATGCGCAGTGCGACGCGCAACACGCGGCGCTGGAAAGGGCTCATGACGCGCCAATCAATCCGGGTGTGAAACGATCGCCGCTTGCCCCGGAGATACTCGCGGATTTGTGATGCCGCCGTGCGGACTGCGGCCGGTTGTTTTTCGGCGGTGGTCGAAAAACCCTTCCGCAGTTGACGCTTCCAGGCCGCGGCGCTTCCTCCGATTTGCACCATCGCCAGCCCATATTCGGTGCACGCCACGTAAACCGGGCCCAGGTTGGTTGCCAGGACGTCGTATGCCAATGTTTTTGTTTTCATGTCCGCCTCAACGATGTCGATCGTGAATAGTGAATGCCTGTTGAAAATCCGACTCCAGCTCGCGTTGACCGTATTTTAGTCCGACTCGCCCATCCGGGATGGCCGGTCCATCGTCCGGGCTACCGTTGCCGGATTTTCGCAACCGGCCAAACAATCCGACGGTAATCAGCGCCAATAACATTCCAGCCGAGATAATCAATCCGCCCGAGAAAGACAGCGGCGCAAATCGGAATTCCACGATATGTCCCCCGGCGGGCACGCGGACCGCTCGGAAAGCGTAATCCGCCTGCAGCAGTGGGACGCGTCCGCCATCGAGGAACGCGCTCCAGCCGGGATAATTCACATCCGCCAGAACCAGAAACCCATCCTGCATAAAATTCACGTCGACGCGCACGAGGTTGGGATCGTTCGACGGTTCGAGCGCAACCTTGGGTTCCGAGAGGCATGCCGCACCTTCCTCCCCCCGCCCGGTTTCGACGATCACGGCCTGTCTCGGGTCAAACGCCGGATCGATCACCGCAGCCCAGGCGTCTTCCGGGCCGATCATCCAGCGCGCGTGGCACACGCCCCATGCGCGCTCCGCACCGTCTCCAAGATAGCGCAGCGAAGGGGAATCTGCGCTTGCGGGCCACTCCCAGACTGCGCCGACATCCATCATCCCGAGAATCCGCGCGCGCAGCGAATCCGGAAGCGTTTCCGCGCCTTCGATCAACGCGGCGTATCGACCGGGAACAAATGAATCAAAATTGTTCGCTGACGAAATACCGTCCATCCACGCCGTGTTGGGCAGTTCCCAGCGCCGGACATCCATCCAATCCGCGATCCCCGAAAACGTGCGGAACAAAAACCCCCGGCTGTACATCAGCCGGTAACTAACATCCGCCGGCATAAAGAGGCGGCTTCCACTTAAATTCGCGGCGATCTCCGCGCCCGCCGGGTTGGCCGCCCGATACAGATCCGGCGAGGTGATGGGAAGCAATCCGGCGTCGGCAAAAAGCAAATCGAGCGCAACGAGCGCGACGGCTGCCGCCGGCCAGATTCGCAGCAGCCCCGACCGGTTTTGGGATTCGATTTTAAGCCACCACACAAAGGCGATGAGGATTCCCAGTGTTCCGGCGATGATGATGGACAGTGGAAACGTCGAGTAGATTAACTTTAGTGAAGCTGCGCCGATGCCACCGATCGTCACCGCCGCTGCGATCACCCCGAGGTTCGCCGGCCCGCGGCGGGACGTCTCCTGCGCCCGGACCCAACCCTCGGCGCCGGCCGCAGCCAGCAGGCA
>JBEKDW010000211.1:0-4770 GCA_050014155.1 Anaerolineales bacterium | reverse complement strand
GGAATTCCTGCGCTGGGTGTTGCCCGTTTTTGCCGCATTCACATTGGCACCCGGTAAAGACTCCTCCGACGACCCCCGCCCGAGGGCCGCCCTTCCAGTGGTTCTCTTCGGCGCGGCGGGCGTCGGGCTGCACCTCCTCCAGCAGGACCTGGGCGCGGCAGTCCTGCTGATCGCCGCGATCGTAATTCTGCTTTATCTAGCCTATCGTAAACCGATCATTCCGATATTGGGCATCTTGCTGATCGCTTCCTTGCTGGGCGCCGGGTACGCCGTCGACGCCACCGTGAGAATGCGGTTGGCCACTTGGTGGAATCCGTGGGTGGATCCGTCCAACACTTCGTATCAGGTTGTGCAATCGCTGATCTCGGTGGCTGCCGGAGGTTTGATCGGCCGCGGGCCCGGGCTGGGCGCACCGGCGCTGGTTCCGGTGGCGTATTCCGATTTTCTGTTCACCGCCCTGAGTGAAGAATATGGCGTGGTGGGCGCGGTGGGATGCCTGATTGCGATCGCCATCCTCGTGATGCGCGGATTTCATGCGGCGCTGCGCTCCACCACGAGCGCCGGCCGGCTGATCGCCGGATGCCTGAGTGCACTGCTGGGGATCCAATCCATCCTAATCATCGGGGGCGTTCTCCGCCTGCTCCCCCTCACCGGCGTCACCCTGCCCTTCATGAGCTACGGCGGCTCCTCGCTCCTGGCCAGCATGATCGTGTTGGGATTGCTGCTGGTCCTTTCGGCGCCCGCGCCGGATTGTGCCCGCGATGTTTCCGCGGATCGTCCGGTGCAGACGATAGCCGCCCTGCTCATTCTGGCGTTCGCCGCTGCCGGGATTTCCTTGGGATGGTGGGGAATCTACCGCGCGTCGGCGCTCCGCGAGCGGACCGACAACTACCGGCGCGTGTTGCACGATCGCCAGGCGCGGCGCGGAAATCTCTACGACCGCAACGGCGAGCCGCTCGCACTGACCGCCGGCGCGCCGGGAAGTTACACGCGCCAGTACCCCGACCCGGCGGCCGCCCCGGTCGTCGGCTACACCACGGCCTATTACGGTCAGGGCGGGATGGAATCCGTTCTCGATCCGTGGCTTCGCGGCGAGGCGGCGCGTAATTCCCTCGACATCTGGTGGTCGGAAACGGTCCTGGGTATTCCGGCCGAAGGCGTGGATGCATATCTCACCATCGACCGTACCCTGCTGGATTTCGGAAGCGCCTGGATGGGCGGGCAAGCCGGCGCGATCGTCGTGATGCGGGCCGGAAGCGGGGAAATCCTGGCGCTCGTCTCGATGCCCACCTACAATCCGGCAACACTCGAACAAAACTGGGACAAGATCCTCAGCCAGCCGCTCTCGCCCCTGCTCAACCGCGCCACCCAGGGTTTGTATCCGCCGGGACAAATGTTGTACCCATTCCTCGCGGCGGAAGCTATCGACCGCGGATGGCTCGGTAGCGGTACCGATCTATGCACTGCGCCCTTCTCCGATTGGATCCTCGCCCATCCCGATTATACAGATCAGGTTTTCTCCGCGTTCCATTTCAACGCCGACCCGGTGATGGATTTGCCAACAGTCTACGCCTTCTCGACGGCCTTTCCGGCAGATGCGGGCGGCGTTCAGCGGGAATTGGAGGGAGAGGGAAAGATTCTTATCAGCCCGATCCAGCTTGCCGTCGCCCTCGCGTCCATCGCGGACGGCGGGATGGCCCCCGCCCCGCGGTTGGTCTTGCGGTTGGATTCACCCTCCGGATGGATCACGCCGGCGGTGCCCGGCCGGACGGCTGCGATGATTCCGGCCGATACCGCAGCGCGTGTGAGGAATATGCTTGCGCAATTTAGCGGGGCTGGCAATCCGGCGGCGTTGGAATGGTCCGGCTGCGGCAGTGGCGCGGAAACCAACCCGGATGTTTCCTGGTATGCCGGGCTGCAAACGGGGACGGCCGATCCGATCGTGGTGGTCGCGGTGATGGAAGGACAACCGTCTACTGCAGCGGATATCGGCCGGAGAATTCTGGCCAAGGCGCTGGCAACCGGATGAAGATGATATCCCGCATCCGTTCGCGCTCACACGATATAATCGCAGGCAGGCCGCGGAATTATATTGAATCCGTCATTGCGGGTGACCCGCGCACTTCCCGCGGGGTAGACCGCCCCGCTTCCCACGCTTCCCACGATTCCCACGCTTCGCGAGGGCAGGTGTGAGGGCGAGCGCAAGGGTGAGCACGCATGCGGGGGCGAAGGAACAGATTCGCAACGATATCGATTGATTTTTTTCGCAACCTATTGGAGATACCGACCGGCAGATTTCTTTATGGGGCGATGATGAAAATGGACGCATCTGAATTTTGCATCCGAGCGGTTCTAGCGGAGGATACAGAATGGATCCGGCGGCTGATGCGGGAACGCTGGTCGGCCGAGTTCGTCGTTGTGCATGGCGACGTCTTCCATCCTCACGAACTCCCCGGGTTTGTGGCCGCGGCGGGAGAAAGAAATGCCGGCCTGATTACGTATCACATCGCCGGCAAGCTTTGCGAGATCGTGACCCTCGACAGCCTGATCCCGGCGCATGGAATCGGAACGGCGCTTCTGGCGGCGGTGAAGACCGACGCTGTCCGCTTGGGCTGTCGCGCGTTGCAGCTGACCACGACCAACGACAATCTCCATGCGCTGCGGTTCTATCAGAAGCGGGGATTCGCATTCGCCGCGGTGCGGCCGAATGCGGTCGAAAGCACGCGGAAAGTAAAACCTGTCCCGCTTCTCGGAGAAAACGGGATCCCGATCCGGGATGAGATCGAAATGGAATTAATGATTTAGATTAACCATAGCGTTAGCCGAACAATCTAATGATAGGTTTGTACTTAAAAAATATTATTGGGCCTTTCCGCGATTTTTCATTTCGTCAAATACCACCAGCGTACGCGGCCCGCGGCGGTGCGCTTCCCACAACGCGGAGGACGCCCGCGAGAGCATTTCGTCGGCGGTAATCCCGTCGCCGCCCGGGTGGAACGCCACCCCGGCACAGATGGATACACCGAACTCTTTCAGTTCCCGGGTCACCCGTTTGCCATGGAACTCTTCGACTAACCGCTGAGCCGCCTTGCGCGCTCCCCCGGCGTCGGATTCCGGCATGACGATCAAATAATTCCCTTGATAATGTCCGGGCATATCCACTTCGCGCAGCCCCGTATGGAGGATATTGGTCAGGTAGGAATTCGCGCTCTCCATGATTTCCGGCGAAGGGCTTTCGACAAAGCACAGGCCGATGTAGAGTAGTGCGATGGGGCTGGGATAACGTCTGGCCCGGAGGAGCTCGCCAGCCAGGAGCGACTCCAGCATCTTCTGGGGATAGAGCCCGGATTTTGCGTCGAGTCGAGATTCTTGTTCCATACCCACCTCTATTCCATTTTACCCCTCTCTCAACCACTCCCAAGCTATCCAATTTAATCCAAAATCCCGATTCTCCGCAAACCGGTTAAACGGTCTTTTTGACTATCTCCCCGTACACCACCAGGCTTTTGGGTCCGCGTTTTTGCGCTTCCCACAGCGCGGTGGAAGCGTTGGATAGAAGCTGGGCGGCCGAGATGTCCGGTCCGCCTTTATGCGATGCTACCCCGATACACATCGACATCTGGAACAGTTCCGCGGTGCGCGTGATCTGCGAACGGGGGAAGTTTTCGAGCATGCGTTGGGCGGCCATCCTGGCGCCGTCGCTTTCGGTGGAAGGCATGATCACCAGATAGTTGCCCTCGAAAAGGCCCGGCAGATCCGCTTCGCGCATGGCCGCGTGCAGGTGATTGGCGATCAGGATTTGCGCGCTCTCGACGATTTCCGGGGAAGGATCCCTGGGAAACCGCAATGCGAAATAAAGGAGCGAGATCGGGCTGGGATACCGGCGCGAACGAGCCACTTCATGGGCCAGAAGGGTCTCGAGCATGGCCTGCGGGAATAAACCGGACGACGCATCGATACGCTTTTGTTGTTCCATGGATCCCCTTTCCAATGGATGTCCCCGCCCCGCTTCGTAATCGCACAGGTTCCCAAACGACCCGGGAACCCGTTCACTCCCCCCGCTGCCCGAGGGCGGGCGCGAGGGCAGGCCGGAATATCTATATTGATTTCTTCAATCGGACGAATCTGCGTTTTCCCACCTGGAGCACCGGTTCGTCTTGCGGCGAAACCAGCGCCGCGGGATCCTTGAGCGTCACACCGTCCAGGCGCACGCCGCCCTGCTCAATCAGGCGCCGGGCATCGCTCCGGCTTTTGGCCAGTCCGTTTTCGGTTAGAAGGTCAACCAGGGGCGGCGCGCCTTTCACTTCCAGGACGGGGATATCCTCTGGCAATTCCTCGCGCTGGAATACGCGCCGGAATTGCTCCTCGGCGGAGGCGGCCTGTTCCGTGCCGTGATAAATCGCGACGATTTCCGACGCCAATTGCATCTTGGCGTCGCGCGGATGGAGCGTGCCGGATTGCACTGAACGCTCCACCGCGGCGATTTGCGCCGGCGGAAAGCGGGTGAGCAGCCGGTAGTAGGTCATCATCGCCGCGTCCGGAACGCTCATCACCTTGCCGTACATATCGTCCGCGGTGGCCATCAAGGGAATGTGGTTCCCCAGACTTTTGCTCATCCGAATCACACCGTCGGTTCCCGGAAGGATTCCCAAGAGGACGCCGATATTGGGACGGACGCCGTAATATTCCATGATCTTCCGCCCAGCGGTGAGAATGTTAAACAGCTGTTCCGTCCCGCCCACTTGAACGTCGGCTTGCAAGGAGTAGGCG
>JBEKDW010000210.1:0-4780 GCA_050014155.1 Anaerolineales bacterium | reverse complement strand
CTCAAGCGCAAGGTTGAAGTTTATCCGCCCAAATTAAAGGAAAGGATCATCGTCGATTCGCTCTGGTCGTCGGAGTTCACGCTGATACACGCCCGGGCTTTTGCAGCGCAAGGGGACGTTTACAATACGGCGGGTTGCCTTACCCGTGCGGCATCCAGCCTCACCCAGGTGCTGTTTGCCCTGAACGGGAAATATTACCTCCGCGATAAAAAGGTGATGGACGCCCTCGCGTCCTTCCCTGCTTTACCGGCGGAATATGTTCAGAGAATCAACCGCATCTTGGGTTGCCCGGGTGGAAGTACTCAGGAGCTGACCCGGTCGGTTGGCGAAATGGAGCAGGTTTGGCAGAATGTGGTGGCGCTTCCCGGCGTGGGATATCAGTCGAAATATTAAAGGCGGCTTCCTGCCGTCCTGCCAGCGCCGTCATGGAAGACCCTGAGGCGATCCATAAGCCGGACGCCTTTCCAGGTTATGGTTCGGACGGCCGCATCCATCCGTTTATCATTTTTTGTGTCCTTCGAGTACAATTAAACGGCGATCCAACCCGGTAAAGCGTTTGAGGAATTCCACGCGGCTCGTTGATCCGCCGGGGAGAATAAAGAATCGTTCCATCCGCGAAATATCTTTTTCATCACCGGAATCTTAGAAAGGATGGCTTTCTATGGCGACCTATCTCATGTTCGGTAAATACTCCCAGGACGCGCTCTCAAAAATCAGCGCCAAGCGCACGGCGGGCGCCGCCGCATTAATAAAAAAGTATGGCGGCGAACTCAAGGCCGGATACGCACTGTTGGGCGATGTGGACATCGTCCTAGTGGCCGACCTTCCGGATACCGAAACTGCGATGAAGGTCTCGATCGCGTTATCCAGGCAACTGGGGATCGGATTCCGCACCGCTCCCGCCGTAAGCGTGGATGCCTTCGACAAGCTGATGGCCTAGGCGGTCGCGCCGCTTTGCCGGTGTGGGTCTTTCCTTTAACACAACGGCATCGCCGCCGGCCAACCGCTCCCGTCCTATTGTTTCGTTATTTTCGCCGGCTTTGGACTGAAGCCTGCGATTGCTCCCTTCACGCATTTTAATGCGATGAGAGTGATGGAGGGTTTACCCGAAGGAATCGATAAAGGATTCGGAAAGGAAGCGATGCGTCTTTCCGAAAAGATCAGGATGCCTGCAGGAAATATCATGAGAAGCCGTTGGACATTGAATTTCGATCAAAATTCCCAAAAGTTCCTAGCCGTATTGCTTTGCATCATGTTGGTCCTTCTGATCGGCGTGATCGATTATCAAACGGGGTACGAGCTAGCCTTCTCGCTGTTTTACCTGATCCCCATCTGCCTGGCCACGTGGGTTTCCGGCCGGGACCTGGGACTGCTCGTTTCCATCCTCAGCGCCTGCGCGTGGTATGTGGCGGACGTCTTCTCCGGGCATGCCTATTCCTCATCGCTGATCTATCTTTGGAATACCGGAATCCGGCTCGGATTCTTCGCTGTCGTGACGTACCTGCTCGCCGCCTTGCGTATGGCGTTGGATCACGAACGGAATCTTTCGCGGACGGATCACCTGACAGGGGCCGCGAATACGCGCGCCTTTCTGGAAACGATCCAATGGGAAATCGATCGCTATGAAAGGTATAAGCATCCCTTTACGGTCGTATACATTGACCTGGATAATTTCAAGGCAGTGAACGACCGCTACGGGCACATGGTCGGGGATAAAGTCCTGCACACAATCGCCACGGAAATCCGGAAGCGGTTGAGAAAATCCGATATGGTCGGCCGCCTAGGAGGCGACGAATTCGGATTGTTCCTGCCGGAAACGGGGCAGGATGCGTCCCAGGTGGTTGTGAAAAAGATACGCGCCGGCATTTTGGATGCAATGCAGTTGAGAAAATTACCCGTGACCGCCAGCCTGGGGGTAGTGACCTGCCAGGGGATTCCGCAATCGGCGGAAATACTGATCAAGATGGCTGACGATTTAATGTACACGATTAAGAACCACGGCAAGGATGGAATCGGATATTCCGCCTTCGAAGGGTGAGTGCGATCTGTGTCCCCGTATTCATCCGAAGAGTTGAAGTGATCATCATCGGCCAAATGCGGTTTTCCGGCCACGAATCTGAATATTGGACGGAAAAAACCTACCGTTGGTCGTTTTCCCTGGGTCCGTCAGGGTTTCCAAGGTTGTTGCCTGACAAGGTTCATAATAAAATGGGCCTGCAATCCACGCTGAATGCGTCAGGAGCCTGACGACAGAATGTTTATTAAACAACGAATTGATGGAACGATCCGGCTTAGCCGCTACCGGGAATTCATGTGGTTCGTGATCATCACCACATTTCTAGGGGCCGCCTCCTCCGGAGGAGTTTTCGGGGTCCGGTTAGTGACGGCGCTGGTAGCCAACTGGCTGGCCGTGGCGTTCATCTTTATGATCAATGACGTGGAGGACGCGCAGGACGACGCTCTCTCGCCCCACAAGGCGATCCGCAACCCGGTCGCATCCGGAATGCTTTCGCATCGGAGCGGACGGTGGGCATCGGCGCTGGTCGCCACGCTCTCGGGTCTGCTCTTCCTTTTCCTGGGGTTCGGATCCGTTTTTTGGGGATGGACCAGCCTATTGCTGGGGTACCTGTATTCGTGGAAGAAAATCCGGTTGAAGAATTTGCCACTGCTGGACGTTCTTTCCCATTCCATGATGCTCGCCGGTTGCCAGTTTCTGACGGCATTCTTCGCCTTCTCCCCCGGATTGCACTGGTGGTGGCCCATTGTGTTTTGCATGCCGGTCTCCATTTCCATGTATGGCGAACTGTTCAACGAGCTGCGGGATTTTCATAAAGACCGCGAAGCGGGATTGAATCATACGGCGCTCCTCCTCGGATACCAGCCGACCATGGTGGTCATGCACGTCCTGCTGGGAATTGGGGTCGCCTCCACCATTTTCACCCTGCTCTTCATCGGCATCGTCCCGTTTTGGGTGCTCATGATCACGCTGGTCCTGTTGATCTGCCTGATGATTCCAGCCATCCTGCGCATCGTCCGGGGGGTCCGGGATACCATCGGCGTCCATGCCCCGCTGCAAAAGCCATTCGAGATTTCCTTTGCGCTCAGCCTCTCGGTTTGGTATTTGATCCCGTGGATCAGCGCGAGAATCAGTATGTGGATCCCGCACTGGTTCTTCGGGTATTGACCACGAAGAGATAGTGAACAGCTAGATTTTGTTATAATTGCCTCTGGATACGGGCGCATAGCTCAGTCGGTTAGAGCGCTTCACTCACATTGAAGAGGTCGGGGGTTCGAGTCCCTTTGCGCCCACTCCGCAACCTTCCCCAATAACCCGGGTTGTTTCCCTTTTGGCATGAGCGCATTTCCATGATGTCGAGATCCTGATGGCACCCTGGGATTTTCGGCAATCGATGCGCGGAAACAACCGCCGCCGCCCCCCTCCTATACGAACCCCAATGGAATGAGTCGCTCGTATTAATATCCAGTTCGCGCAGTCCATTGCCGGCGGATCAAACGTTAATTCCCATTCACCGTATATCTTTCGTGGAAAGGAGTCGCCTATGGAATTCATGGTGATCGTACTCGTTTGCGGCGCCCTGTTTGTCGCCGTGTTTCTGCTGCCCTGGTTGCTCGGAGTCCGGTATATCCCCAACAACCGCGTGGGGATCGTCGAGAAATACTGGTCTTGGAGGGGATCGCTCAAGGGAGGCGGGATCATCGCGCTTAAAGATGAGGCGGGGTTCCAGGCCGACATCCTGCGCGGCGGTTTGCATTTCGGATTTTTTCCCTGGCAGTTCCGGGTGCACATCGAACCCTTGGTCGTGATCGCCGAAAGCAAGATCGGGTACGTGTATGCGCGGGACGGTTCGCCGCTTCCGCCGACACAGACCCTCGGCGGGGTGATCCAGAACAATTCCTTCCAGGACGCACGCGCATTCCTCACCAACGGCGGTCAACGCGGTCGCCAGCGCGCGATCCTGCGCGAAGGATTGTACGCGCTCAACCTCGCGCTGTTCGTCGTCGTCACCGAAGCCGGCGTCTACGCCGGCCCGATTCACGAGAGCGATGGAAAGAAATACGGCGATTGGCAGGCCCAACTCCTGGAGATCGACGGATTCAGCCCGGCGGTCATCGGTTTCGGCGGGCAGACGTTCGCCGGCAAGACCGACGTTCTCGCGGGCGGGGTGGAAGTAACGCTCACGCCAACCGATACGATCGGGATCGTCACCGTACACGACGGACCGCCGTTCGAATCCGGGGAGATCATCGCGCCGGAAGTGAAGGGCGCCGATGAGGACCATCATTACTTCCAGGATCCGGAGGCGTTCCTGCGGCTCGGCGGGCGGCGGGGCAAGCAGCTCCAGGTGCTCACCGACGGCACTTTCTTCATCAACCGTTGGTTTGCCACGGTGGAGATCAAACCCAAGACGATGATACCGATCGGTTACGTCGGCGTGGTGGTCTCCTATTGCGGCGCCAAGGGCGAGGATGTAACCGGTTCAGGATTCCGCTACGGCGAGCAGGTGGAGCACGGCCAACGCGGCGTTTGGAAGCGCGCGCTCCCGCCGGGAAAATACCCGCTCAACTTGTACGCCCTCAAGGTGGAACTGGTTCCGACCGTGAACTTTGTCCTGCGGTGGATCACCGGAATTTCCGAGGCGCACCAATACGACAAAGACCTGACCTCGATCGAGCTGATCACCGCCGACGGGTATGAGCCGGTGCTGCCGCTTTCGCTAGTACTGCACATCGACTACGAGAAGGCGCCCTCGGTGATCCA
>JBEKDW010000209.1:0-4802 GCA_050014155.1 Anaerolineales bacterium | reverse complement strand
ATAACCGCCTGGATACCCCGTCTTCATTCCTTCAGGAATGACGACATCATAGTATAGGAAGACCAGCACTCCGTTCCAATTGAAGCGTTTGCCGGCCCTCCCGCCCGGATAATCCTCCATCACCCGATTTAAATCTTCTTCCCGTCCGGCCGGAATAATGAACAACAAATGCGAGGCTTCGAGTTTGGGATTCTCCAAAGAGCCGTATGGTTTGTTGAAAACCACGTGCTGATAGCCCGGAATCAGAAACTGCTCCGGACGAGATTCGGCGACAACCCCGGATAAATAGACTACTTCGTACGGGTCTTTGCGTTCCTGTAAAAGCGCCATGACCTGATTGGCCACAATACCGCCCAACCCCTCGAAATCATACTTCCCTTCGAACCGCGTATTCGGAAAATAATCCGCGAAGGAGAAATACAGGTCGTCAGCTGCCATGAAAAGGACCAGGGCGATGGAGATTACAGCCGTTACTTTCCTGGCGGAGGGGATAAATCCGTTCAATCGTGATCGGATTTCCACGAGCGCGAAGGCGACGAGCAGCGCGCAAACCGGCGCGGAACCGATATACCTTTGTGACGACGGCGCATTTTCGCTCAAGGTTCCGATAACCCCGAAAATGCCGATCCAACCCAGAAGCAGCCAACTCCGCAGATCGCGCGGTTTCAGCGCCAGGAAGATCAAGCCGCAAAGGAAGAAGGCCGCTTCCATCGGCCTGAGCAGGGGCCCACCCGGTGTATACCAGCTGGTGGAAGGAACAAAGGTAAACGCGCCGAACCCTTTGAGAAATTGATTCCACAACACTCCCCAATCGCTGGCGCCGGTCGACTGCATCGCATTCGGAAAAAAACCCTGCAGGAAAATGGACCGAGAGAGGCTATGCCCGTAGAATTCACTTGGCCGGGCGATCATGAAGAACGCGAGTGGCAGGACGGCGACCCCCGCGGCGATCCACATACTGATCCAACCGCCGGCATAATTTTTAAAACGAGGCCGGTCGAGGAAAAAGGCGACGACCATCCATCCCAAAGCCAGAAACCATAGGAGCTGAGTGGTTGAATAGAAATATTGAGAAAATCCTAAGCTCAATCCTGCGAGGAGAAACGCATTACGACGCCCGCTTCTCCAGGCATACCAAATCGCCCCGACAAAAACCGTATATCCGAGACCGTCCCATACGTTGTTCAAACCGAGATGGCTGGAGAAAAGATGGAAAGGAGAGACCGCGAGCAGGATCGCCGCGATCACCCCGATCCGGTGTCCGAACAGCACGCGCGCCGAGAGATATATCCCACCCACGGTCAACGCGCCGATCACGGCGGAAGAAAGCCGGATGGCCAAAACCGTCCGGCCCAATAACTGGATCGATATGGCCTCCAAAAAGAAATACAAACCGGGGAACGAGTGCCAACCAACGGGGCGGAAGAGACTATTGGCATTGCCACGGAGGAACAATAGCGCGTCCATCCCGGTGGAGCTTTCGTCGCCGTTAAAAGGCGGTAGGTTGAGATCGGGTAACCGAATGAGAAGCGCGGAAATTGAAAAAAGCAACGCCCATGCGGTAGCCGATCGCAAATTCCGCCCATCCGATGGACTGGACCAAAATCCGGTGACTGCCAGAATTATCCCGATTCCCCACGAGATCAATGCGACTGTTGCATTGAACATCAAGGGCTTATCGCCAGCGCCGGCCGTCCCAAGGAGCGCAAAGGCAACACTGCCCGCGACGAGCGGAATTTGTCCGTCCGAGATCCCTATTCGAGCGGCAATCCCTCGCTGGATGCGATCCAATAGGCTGGAGGAGTTTTCACGCCCCCAGGAGTATGCACCGATCCACAACGCCGCGACTCCCAAGAAAAAACTAAGATATCCTCCCGTACGGTAAAGCCATAGGGTCGGGGACGGCGCAACCCTGGTCATCGAATATTGCAGAGGAATGTTCAAGATCAATAGCGAAAGACCGACGAGGAGCCACAATAATGGAGCGCGTTTCGTAATGAATTCCGGTCCGGATTTCGCAGCCTTAAAAGGGAGGCGGAGATTGGTGGATTGTTGTGAATCTTTGGGCTCAATTCGGGAAGACCGCTCTACTTTTTGAGAAGATTTAGTCAGAGGATCGGGATGGGCGGGAACTCGTTTACCAGCCACCGAACCAACTCCATGATAAAAGAAGTCCTTTCATTATACCTATCCCTCAGGAGGAAGGCGAACCATCTATAATCGCTATGGGGCAGTATGAGCATTATGGCCTGAGCTTAAAACCCCATGGGTCTCTATTCCTTTTACCGTATCATAACGACCAACGAAGTATCGGTACGAAATATCCGAGTGAAGACCGAGAACAATCGGTACACTCGCCGGAAATACGATGGCATCTCCTCCGTTCCAATCCTCCGAAAACCGAACTGCTCATAAAATTCAGCCATGGTATTTCGGCAGGCCAGATACAACGGACCGCTTTCCCGCGCCATCAAGGAATGGATCACCGCGCTCGCCGTGCCGCGCCCGCGCCATTCCGGCAGGACAGCGATCGAGGCCAGCTCGCGCGAACCGTCGGCGTGCTGCTTCACGGCGCCAATGCCGACGATCTTCCACTGCGAATCTTCAGCGAGAAGAAAATTCTGCCAGTGCAGGCTGAGCGGATTCAGTCCCTCGCCGCGGATGATCGCGCGGATGGTGCGCTCGTCCGCTGCGGCGGCCGGTCGGAGAGAAATCCCTGCGGGAGTTGGATCGGACATGGGGTGGATTATATTACGCGCGGGGATGAATCCCCGCACCAATACACGATGCCCCTTCGGGGCAATACTCATTAAATAGAAAAGCCCGCGAATGCGGGCTTTGTGCCTGTCCCGAGCGAAGCGAGGGATCATAGCGCCGCCATCAATGGCGGCGCGGCGGATCACAATGCGGCGATCTAGCCGCCGGTCTTCTCTCCAGACCCGCCGGAGTTGTTGGCATTCGGCGCCATATCGCAATACAGCGTATCCGGAAGGCAATTCTCGCATTCCATTTGTAGCGTGGAATGTTGGATTCCATATTTGTCGCACAAAAGCGTGCCGACGGCAATCTGCACCGCGGCGCTATCCCGCACCGATATTTCCCCCACCAGAATGTGCGCCGAAAGCGAGCGCATCTCGCGGGTGATCGACCAGACGTGCAGGTCGTGCACGCCGCGGACTCCCCCCACCTGCAGGACGTCCTTCACCATACGCTCCACGTCGATATCTTCCGGCGTGCTTTCGAGCAGGATGTGAATGGTCTCGCGCAGGATCCCCCAGGCGTTCCACAGGATGAGCACGCCAATCAGCGCGCCGGCCAGCGCGTCCAACCGGGTCCACCCGGTGAGGGCGATCGCCACGCCGGCGGCGGCGGCCCCCAGCGTCGAGAACACGTCGCCCATGAGGTGGATAAATACGCTGCGCAGGTTCAGATCGCGCTCGCTGCCGCGCCGGATGAGCAGCGCCGTGACAAGGTTTATAACAAATGCGCCGGCAGCGACGGCCGCAAGAATCCCGGCGCGGACTTCCGGGGGTGTAATGATCCTCCGGTACACCTCGTAAAAAACTCCCAGCGCGACCAAAACCAGGGTGGTGGAGTTGACCAATGCTGCGAGAATCCCCGCACGGTGATATCCGTAGGTCTTGCCCGAGTGGGCTGGGCGCAGCGCCAGGCGCACCGCGTACCAGCTCAAACCCAGAGCGACCACGTCGGTGGCGTTGTGGGCCGCGTCGGTCAGCAGCGCCAGGCTGTTGGCAAACAGCCCCGCGACGACCTCGGCCGCGACCAGGCATATGGTCAACCCGGCCGACACCGCGAGCCGAAGCGAGATCCCCTGCGCACTTTCCTCTATGTGGAAATGATGATCTGCCATAAGGAAAAAACCAGCCGTTGGGCGGGATTATATCCCTGCCCGAGGGAATTTCTCGGCAGCCTGAAATAAGCCCTGAATCTATCCCTTGGCATAGCAGTCGCCGTCTTCTGGAGATGCGTTTTTTTCATTTCGATGGAAAAGGCCAGCGCCGATGTACGCCCGGTCGGTTTTTTCACTTCCTTATATATGGGCTGGCCGGGGCAACCCACGCCGGGAAGCGGATGCCACCCGCCTGCGCTATAATCGCCTTCTATCTGTGCGGAGATCGACCCGCAAAAGCCCGTGAGGACACCGGATTATGTCGAAGGTCTCCCTGGAATTTGTGTCTTTCTTGATCGTTCTCATGGTCATTGCCGCGGCGTTCGATTTATGGCTGCTTCGCGCCTGGAATCGATCCCGCCGGCTGCAAAAGCGGAATACCGTCGAGAAAGATTTCATCCCTGCTTCCCTTAAACCCGAGTCAACCGAAAAGGGGCTTGTCCAACCAGCCGTGCCGGGCGTGAGATCCAAGCCGGGTGCCGCATCCCCCGCGTCAGCCTTGAGAAAGTCACCCAGGGGCTCACAATCCTCACCTCCCGTCATTGAAATCGGCGCCGCCGATCCACTGGCGGCCCGTTCCAAGCGCGCTGGGAAGACTGTTTCCCAAAAGGCGTCCCTTTCCATCCAAGGAAGTTCCGGACGCACCGCCCACGTGGATATTTCCATGGAACTCCCGGAAGGGGAAAGCATCCGGCTGACGCTGGAATCGGTTAGTCCCGGGACGGCTTTTCCGGCCGCGGGCAAGGCCCTATCGGAAAGCCGCCGCCCCCAAACGATCGATGCGGGCGTGGCGGCCACTGCGGGCGCGGCGCATCCCCGGCTGGAACGCGGGTGGACGTTTCTTTCTCCCTTTTTTCGCAACATCCAGACCTCGGGGGGCTCCCTTTTTTCT
>JBEKDW010000208.1:0-4814 GCA_050014155.1 Anaerolineales bacterium | reverse complement strand
CACGTTTGGTGGCGATCCGTTCTGGGTGGGCGAAATGGGCCAGGCGTATATCCAAGGAATCCATGAAGGTAGCGGAAGGAAAGTCGCCGTAATCGCCACCCACTTTCCCGGCATCGGCGCTTCGGATCGCAGCCCGGAAGAAGAGGTGGCAACCATTCGAAAGGCGATGGATGATTTGCGCCTGATCGATCTGGCCCCGTTCGCCACCGTGGCGAGTGCGGCGCCGGGTTCGATGGAAATCGCCGACGGGTTCCTGGTCTCCCATATTCGTTATCAGGGTTTGCAGGGTAGCATACGCACAAGCACGAAACCCGTCAGCCTGGATGCATCGGCCTTAAGCCAGCAGTTGATGGCTCTTCCGGAATTCGTCAATTGGAGAGCGGATGGGGGAATAACGATAAGCGATTCGTTGGGCGCGCAATCGGTGAGGAAGTTCTACGAGACGTCGGGAATGACGTTTTCCTACCCCGGGGTCGCGCTGACCGCGCTCCAGGCGGGCAACGACATTCTCCAGCTGTCGGATTTCCAGGATACCGATAGCGGAGGTGAACTGCAAAGCGTCATCGACACCATAAAATATTTTCAGCAGCAATATAAGGCTGATACAGATTTCGCCTCCAAGGTGGATCAGGCGGTATTGAGAATTCTGGCTTTGAAGAGCCGGATCTATCCGGTTTTTTCGAATAACGTAGTGCAGGGTTCGCAGGATGCCTTGAGCGGATTGAAACAGGACAGCCAACTTGCCTCCGAAAGTTGCAGAGCCGGGGTGACGCTGATCAACCCCAATTTAAAAGCGCCGGGCGCCACGGTCATCGAGCCGCCCACTTCCGCCGACCGGATCGTTGTGTTGACCGATTCGCGCGCGGTGGTTCCCTGCCCGTCTTGCGCCCAGGAAGCGGATCTTTCCCCCGGGATCATGGCGGATACAATCCTGCGTTTGTACGGCCCGGGAGCAAGCGGATTGATCGCCCCTTCGCGGATTCAATCTTTTACATTCAAGGATGTCAACAGTTATCTCAACGGCGTCACCTCGCCGGCATTGGAAACCGCCCTGACCAATTCAACGGTTATTCTGGCGCTCCTGCGCAACCCCACCGCCTCCATTCCGGAGTCGAGCGCGTTTCAAACCCTGTTGGCGCAGCGGCCGGATCTCATCCGGAATAAAAACATATTCGTGTTCGCGCTGGGGGCGCCGTACTATTTGGATTCAACCGAAGTCAGCAAAGTCTATGCGTATTACGGGCTATATTCCAAAAACGACGGCTGCCTGGAGGTTGCCGCCAGAGTGTTGTTTGGAGATCTCACGCCGGGTGGGGCTTCCCCCGTAAGTGTTGAAGGAGCCGGATATGATCTGTTAACGCAATTGTCTCCGGATCCCGATCAATTGATAGAAATAACTGTCGGGCTTACCAATTCCACGCGGCCTACGCCCATTTCGATTACCCCCACAGCCCAAACTCCAACGATTTCACCGATCCCTCTAGGATTTTCGTTAGGGGATAAAATCACTTTTCTAGCGGGTCCGGTTTTAGATCACAACCAGCATCCGGTTCCAGATGGCACGCTCCTCCAATTCATTGTCACGTATCCGGCGGAAAAAATTCCTCCCTTATACTTGAGTAAATCCACCAAGGACGGCATGGCTCAAGCGGACTACTCGCTCGACCGGCAGGGAGATATGCAGGTCTCCGCCTCGAGCGAGCCGGCCAAGAATTCCGTGATATTGCAATTGAGAGTGGGGGAGAAACCGGCTTTTATCACCGCGATTGCCCCCACCCTTAGCTTAGTCCCAAGTGAGTCCCCTACGTCGGCATCCTCTACTCCTACCCCGCAACCAAACCCGGGCGGTGGAGGATCAAACCGTGCGGGTTGGGATACTTTCCTTGTCATTCTTCTGGTGCTTGGATTATTCTCGGGCGCGATTTTCGCCGCAACCAATACGCCGGAGAGGAGCGCGTTCCGATGGCGGGCAATCCTTGCCGTCACGGTCGGCGGGCTGGCCGGGTACGATTTATTCGCTTTGGGTTTCCCCGGAATAAACAGCGCAACGGTCTGGGGCGGACGATGGATCAGTGTGGTAGTTGGAGTGTTAGGTAGTATTTCCGGAGCCGCCCTGGCCTGGTGGTCAATCCGCCGGGCGCAAGAATAATTCGGCCTATCGGAAGAGGTTCGCCGCGAAGGCGAGAAGTAGCAGGGCTGCCGCCACGCCTGCCAATATTTTTTCTGACCAGGCGAAACGGAAAAAAGCCCTGGGGAGCAAGTTACCATATCGCGGAGAAGGAAACGGAGGGGGCAGGGGGGGATTGTCGCCGAAAAGCGATTCGCGGAAAATGCGGATCGTCGCCGGTCGGTCGTTCGGATGCAGCGCCATTGCCCACAGGATTGCCCGTTCGACTTCCGGAGTGATCCTGGGATTTATATGCCGCGGAGGGATGAGAGAATCCGGATTGAGAAACCGTTGCTTGGCTTCCGGGGGCGCCTGCCCGGTGAATAAGTGGTACAGCGTGCACCCCATGGCGTAGATGTCACTGCGGACATCCGTGTGGCCGGTATCCCCGCCGTATTGTTCCAGGGGTGTGTAGAGGGCGGTGCCGCGCCCCTGCATGACCGTTATGGTCATCTCGTCGGGCACCATTTGTTTGACCAGGCCGAAATCCACGAGTTTGACCACACCGTTGGGGGTAACCCGGATGTTGCTGGGTTTGATGTCGCGATGAAGGATGGGAGGATCCTGGTTGTGGAGATACTCCAGCGCGTCGAACAATTGCGCGCTCCAACCGAGAATATCCGCCACGGGGATGGCGTTTCCGGATTGCCGAGCTTCGTCGACGATACTTCGAAGATCTTGTCCGGGAATAAAATCCATCACCAGGTAATCGCGGATTCCGGAAGAGAAGAAGTCGGAAACTTTGGGGAGGTTCGGGTGATCCAGACGGGCCAAAATACTGGCTTCCCGATAGAATTGATCGCGCGCCTCCTGTTGCAGTTTCTCCGGAAGGTCGGGATCCTGTTCCACTTCCTTGATGGCGCATTTGCGACCCGAAAGCCGTTCGTCATTGGCCAGGTAAATGGCCCCCATACCGCCGTGGCCGATGACGGATTGAATCCGGTACCGGTTTTTTAATAAATGATTTGCGGTCAGCAGCTTGGGCATAGGATGGCCGGAATTTCGTTTCCTCAAATCCGGAAACTTCTTATAATGGATAGAGGAAAGTGTAACCCTGAAAGAGTTTTCGTCGTCGTGTGGGTGTTTACCAACACCCCGGCGTCACAACGGCGAATAAAAGAATTATAACCCATGACCACTGCGGAAGAATCTCCCGTTCTTATTGGTCAATCCGGCCCGGTCCAGGGCGGCCGATGGTCCATTCCATTGGAAGGAATAACCATGGGCCGCGAGGATGGATGCAATGTCATCATCGCCGACCGGCAGGTATCGCGCCGGCACGCGAAGATCGACCGCCGCGGGGGAAAGACTTACCTGCAGGATCTGGCCAGTAAGAACGGAACCTGCGTCAACGGCCTGCCGGTGGAAGAGGAAATCGAGATCAAGGACGGGGATGTCATTCAGGTAGCGCTGGCTGCAAGTTTTTTATATGTCGCTTCGGATTCCACCATGCCACTGGATTTCGAGGGATCAGCTCCCCGCCAGGGACGGATCCGGCTCAACCCCGCGGATCACAGCGTGTCGGTCCACGAGAAAACCATTGATCCTCCGCTGTCTATCCATCAATATCGGTTTTTGGAACTGCTGATCTTGCGCGGGGGAGGGCTGGTGAATCGAGAGGATGTCATCGGAACCGTCTGGCCGGGGGAAGATACGGGAGGAATTACCGACCAGGCGATCGACGCCCTGGTAAGAAGACTGCGTGACCGTTTGAAGGAAGTGGACCCGGACCGGGAATATATCCTTACCATTCGAGGCCACGGATTCCGGTTGGCCAACAGCGTTTGACGGGTCTGGTCAATATGTGGAACGTCGAATATAATACCTGCTCCCGGGGCGTAGCGCAGCTCGGCTAGCGCACCTGCATGGGGTGCAGGGGGTCGGAGGTTCAAATCCTCTCGCCCCGACCAGCAGCGACCAAGTTCTTGGTCGCTTTTTTTATCCACCGACAGGTTTTGTAAACGATGGTAAAAATCCGTCGGAAAATAATGTCAGGCAACTCCGCCCAGCCTGTTTTATAATCCACGACAGATACCCCTTTCCCAGGGGATGGATCCGCAAAGGTCTTTGGGAATTCAGGGAGCCAGAATGAAAATTACATCCTCGGTTAAAGGCACGCGGGATTATTATCCGGCGGAAATGGCGTTACGAAACTGGCTGTACGAGAAGATCCGGAGCGTCTCTCGTAAGTTCGGATATCAGGAATTCGATGCGCCGTTTCTGGAAAACCTGGAACTTTATGCTGCGAAGTCCGGGGAGGAATTGGTCAAGAAGCAGGCGTTCGTTTTTCCGGATAAAGGTGGCGATCCCATCACCCTGCGCCCGGAACTGACTCCCTCACTGGCTAGAATGATCGCCCAGCGCATCCATCAACTCTCTTTTCCCGTGCGATGGTGGTCGTTCGGACCTTTTTGGAGGTATGAAACGCCGCAGAAGGGGCGCACGCGCGAATTCTTCCAATGGAACATCGATCTGCTGGGTATGGAAAATCCGCAGGCGGATGCGGAACTGGCGGCCGTGGCGTGCGAATTCTTCCGGGCCGTGGCGCTTACCGCACGCGAGGTCAAACTCCAGGTGAACAACCGGCGGCTGATGGACTCCGCCTTGGAGGCGATCGGCATTCGCGGGGAAGCAGTCGGAGGGACCT
>JBEKDW010000207.1:0-4821 GCA_050014155.1 Anaerolineales bacterium | reverse complement strand
CAAAATCCCTGATGCTCGGTTCGTGCAATGATCTCATCCTGAAGGGTTTTCCCCAGGTCGTTGAAATAATCGCTGTAGCCAGCAACCCGCACAATCAAGTCTCGATATTGTTCCGGATGCGCTTGTGTATTCCGAAGCATTTCCGCACTTACAACATTGAATTGAACGTGATGTCCTCCAAGTGTAAAATAGGACCGCACAAGGTGCATCAGGTTCTCAACCCCCTTTTCATTCTCCAGAAGTGATGGTGAAAACTTCTGATTTAGCAATGTACCTCCGGTCCGCACATGATCCATTTTTGACGCAGATTTTAGTACAGCCGTCGGACCCTTTCGATCTGCACCTTGCACCGGTGATATACCCTCAGAGAGCGGAGTCCACGCTTTGCGCCCATCCGGCAACGCGCCGGTGACCGACCCAAAGTACACATGACAGGTCGTCGGCAAGAGATTGATTCTATATACCCCTCCTTTTGTATTTGGCCGGCCATTCCTCCCCGGCGCGCATCAAGGAGCGGATGACGGTGGGAGCGGTATAGAACACGGTCACGCCGTACTTGTCGCAGATCTGCCATAAGCGTCCATAGTCCGGATAGGTCGGGATGCCCTCGTAGATGAGCGAGGTGGACCCGTTGGCCAGGGGGCCGTAGACGATGTAACTGTGACCGGTCACCCAGCCGATGTCCGCCGTGCACCAGTAGACGTCGTCGTCGTGGATGTTGAACACCACTTTATGCGAGAAGGCCACGTAGAGCAGGTATCCGGCGGTGGTGTGCACCACGCCCTTGGGTTTGCCGGTGGAGCCCGAGGTGTACAGGATGAAGAGGGGATCCTCGGCGTTCATCTTCTCCGGTTCGCACTGATCGGAGGCCTTGGCCATCTCTTCGTCGTACCAGAAATCGCGCCCCGCTTGCATCGGGCAGGGGTCGTCCTTCACCTTGACGACGATGACGCTTTCCACCGACGGGGTCTTCTTCATTGCTTCGTCGGCGATCTCTTTCAGTTTGATGTGCTTGCCCCCGCGCAGCGAGATGTTGGTTGTGATGATCATCTTGCAGTCGGAGTCGTTGACGCGGTCGCTGATCGCGTCGGCGCTGAACCCCCCGAAGATCACGTTGTGGACTGCGCCGATCCGGGTGCAGGCCAGCATCGCCACCGCCAGCTCGGGAATCATCGGCATGTAAATCGCCACCCGGTCGCCCTTTTTTATCCCCTTGGATTTGAGAACGTTGGCGAATTTGCAGACTCTCTGGAAGAGCTGCTCATAGGTGATTTTTTCCGCTCGCGCGTCGTCATCCCCCTGGAAGATGAACGCGACCTTTTTAGCCGTCGGGGTGCCCATGTAGCGGTCCAGGCAGTTGACCGAGACATTCAGGACGCCGTCCGCATAGCAGGTGTGGCGGATGATCCGGCTCTTGGTGTTCCAGGTGTATTCCAACCCCTTGGTGGGTTTTTTAAACCACGTCAACGCTTCCGCCTGCTCCAGCCAAAAAGCGTCTGGTTCATTGATGGATCGTTCCCACATTTGTTCGTACTGTTTGAAATCCGTAAAATATGCGTTCTTCCGAATCGACTCAAACGGAGGGAACCGACGGGTTTCGGTCATAAGTGAACTGATGGATTTTCCTTGATTCATGAGATTCTCCTGAAGTGGTTCGAGGATACAGCGACCCGGAAGGTGCTCCCGGTGGGCTGTCCGTGGGTTCCTGGATTGGGTCGGCTTCGTTTCGTCCTATCAAAATGCTTCTCCGGAAGCGGCGCCTCCGGGTTTGGGCAACCGGAGTATTCTAGTCACGCTGATAACCACTGTCAATCCCGTGTATATTCGGCGAGCAAATAGACTGTTGAGATGACATCGGTCATTCCCGCGTGTACTTAGCGGGAATCCACTCCATCCGTCGTTAATTCCAATAGATGCCCGCCTAAAACACGCGGGCATGACGAACTCATTCTTTGAACGGTTTTATTCCGGCGCTGTGACCACCGAAGGAAGGCTAATAGATCGTCGCCTCGACCGAAACTTCGCCTTCGTCCGTCGAAGGCAGGGGAACCACGTCTCCGGCCACGGGTTTGCCATCCACCATTAGCGAGATCGAATTCCCCTTCCCCTCTCGCTTGACGGCGATCGTATACGTTACGCCTCGGAATTTGCGGACGGCGCGGAAGCCGTTCCAGCGCGAGGGAAGGACCGGCGCAATCTGCAGGCCGTGCAGTGTCGGCCGGATTCCCAGGATGTATTGCGTGACCGCGTAAAAATTCCACGCCGCGGTTCCGGTCAGCCAGGAGTTCTTCGCCTCGCCGTGGGTGGGCGCGTCGCGCCCGGCGATCATTTGCGCGTACACGTACGGCTCGCAACGGTGCAGATCGCTGATCCCTTCCCGCGCCGACGGATTGATCCGGGAATAGTAATCGAAGGCGCGGTCCCCGTTTCCGGCGAGCGCCTCGGCGATGATGATCCATGGATTGTTGTGGCAGAATATTCCCGCGTTCTCTTTGTAACCGGGCGGGTAGGAGGAAATCTCGCCGTATTCGATGTAATAGCGGGTGAACGCCGGCTGGTTGAGCACGATCCCATGCTTGGTGGCCAGGCGCTTGCCAACCGACTCGAGCGCCTTCTGCGCCATGCCTTCCCGCAACCCGATCCCCGCCATGATGCAAATGCCCTGGCTTTCGATGAAGATCTGCCCTTCCGCGCATTCTTTGGATCCCACCTTGCGGCCCAGGGCGTCGTAGGCACGTAGGAACCACTCGCCGTCCCATCCATGCTCGCGCACGGTTTCCTTCATCCGCTCCGCCTCCGCGCGGTAGCGTTTGGCGTCGCCGCGGCGGTTGCGCGCGTCCGACAGATCGGCCATCTCCTGCGCCGCAAGGACGAATAACCCGGCGATGAACACCGACTCCGCCACTTTGCCTTCCTTGTTGGTTGTCGTCTGGAACGATTGCCCCGGTGTATCCGAAAAGCAGTTGAGGTTGAGGCAGTCGTTCCAATCCGCCCGCCCGATCAGCGGCAGGCGGTGCGGGCCGAGGCGGTCCAAGGTGTATTGCAGGCTGCGCTGCAGATGCTCGTAGAGTGGCTTTTCGGTGCCGGGTTCGTTTTCGAACTGTACCGGTTCGTCGAGGATGGACTGATCGCCGGTTTCCTTGACGTAGGCGGAGACGCCCAGCACCAGCCAGAGCGGATCGTCGTTGAAGTTGCCGCCGACGTCGTCATTGCCGCGCTTGGTCAGCGGCTGGAATTGGTGGAAGGCTCCGCCGCTCTTGAGCTGCGTCGCGGCCAGATCAAGCACCCGTTCCCGGGCGCGCGAGGGAACCATTTGAACGAACCCGAGCAGGTCCTGGTTGGAATCGCGGAATCCCAGGCCGCGGCCGACGCCGGATTCGTAGAAGGAGGCCGACCGCGACATGTTAAACGTGGCCATGCACTGGTATGCGTTCCAGATGTTGACCATACGGTTGGTGTGCAAGTCCGGTGTTTGGACTTGCAGTGTCGAGAGAGTCTCGTCCCAATATCGCCCGAGGGTGCGGAAAGCCGAATCCGCGTTTTCCGTTTGGAGATACTTCTCGATCAGAGGTTTGACGGTTTGCTTGTTGATCATCTGCGAAGACGGCGGATCGAACTTGCGGTCCGCAGGATTCTCCTGGTATCCGAGCAGGAAAACGATCTGTTTGGATTCGCCGGGTTTGAGGGTCAGCTTAACGTGGTGCGATCCGATCGGCGCCCAGCCATGCGCCTCCGTATTCCCCGATTTGCCCCGCTCCACCGCCGCGGGATTCTCCCAGCCGTGGTAGGCGCCGAGGAAGGACTCCCGCTGGGTGTCGAAGCCCGCAAGTTTTTCGGAGCAGGCGAAGTAGGCGAAGTGATCCCGGCGCTCGCGATACTCCGTCTTATGGTAGATCACGCCACCGTCGACCTCCACTTGCCCGGTCGAGAAGTTCCGTTGGAAGTTCGTCTGGTCATCCCAGGCGTCCCACAGGCAGAATTCCACCGAGGAGAAGAGGGAAAGTTTGGCGGGGGTCTTCCGGCGGTTGGTGATCGTGGTCTGCCAAATTTCCAGATTCTCACCGAGCGGGACGAAATAGCGGGTTTGCGCCTCAATCTTCTCGAACGTGGAACCGATGACGGTGTAACCCATACCGTGCCGGCAAAAATATTTTTCCGCCGCATGACGGGTGGGCATCCAGGAGGGAGACCAGAATTTTCCGCTGGTGTTGTCGCGGATGTAGATATACCGCCCGCCCATGTCGAAGGGCACATTGTTGTAGCGGTAGCGGGTGATCCTCCGCAACCGCGCGTCCTTGTAAAAGGAATAGCCTCCGGCGGTGTTGGAAATGATGCCGAAGTACGCTTCGCATCCCAGGTAATTGATCCACGGCAGCGGCGTATCCGGCCGGGTGATGACGTACTCCCTGTGCTGATCGTCGAATTTCCCGTAACGCATGGTGGTTTCTCCTGGGGATGATAGGATTGTCTAAGACTCTATTCGGCAGAACAAATCAATCTGGAGCGGTTCGAATTATATCCCTCGAAGGGAATTTTCCGCCAAGACCCGCGCAGATATTCTCGATCAGCGGGCCTGCAGGTCAGGAATCGGTTGAGCCCGCTAACCCGGAGGCGGATTAATAAAACCCCCGCCTTCACATTCTTTCGAGGCGGGGAACGATATTTCCAAATCCTGAATGGGTGGTTCTTTTCTTTTGGGAACCGCGACGAATTATTCGTACCGGAAGCGGGCCACACCTATTCCAAAGAAAACAACGGCGAACCCGACCAGCACGGCCGCTACCGGCAGAACAGCCGCCAGCCGTGGCGATGGTTCCTGTG
>JBEKDW010000206.1:0-4831 GCA_050014155.1 Anaerolineales bacterium | reverse complement strand
ACAGGCAACTTCAAGCCAACGCCAAAAACTTCAGTTTAAACTGGATAAAAGAAGGACTAAAACCCAGAGCCGTCACGCGCGATATCGAATGGGGAATTCCCGCTCCGTTTCCAGGAGCAACTCCGCTACATCCAGGATCTCAAAGAAAAAGGTTTTCCCATTTTCTTTATCGGCACGGGGGCGGGCACGCCCGCGATCACGGTCGATAACGAAGGCGGGATTCATCAGGCGATGGAACACTTGGTGGAACACGGCCACCGGGAGATCGCATTCATCGCCGGCGATGAAACCGATCCCGGGGATACCCAGTTCCGGTTAAAGGCCTACCGCGAAGCGGTGCGCGCGCTGGGTTTGAAAGACAATCCGCATCTGGTGGAATTCGGCCAGCATTGGGAGAGCGGCGGATATGCAGCAATGAACCGCTTGCTGCGCTCGGGGGTGAAATTTTCAGCCGTCGTGTGCAGCAACGATGAATCCGCGGTCGGAGCCCTGCGCGCGATACGGGAAGCCGGTTTGCGAATCCCCTGGGACATTGCGGTGACGGGTTTCGACGATCATTTGACCGCGCTGGCGCAGGTGCCTCCGCTGACCAGTATCCATTACCCGTTGTTTGAAACAGGTTACCGGGCATTGCTGATCATCCGCAAGCGGATGGAACTGGGTTCCAAGGGTGTTCCGGAATTAACCCGGGTGAATACCTGGCTGGTGCCGAGACAGTCCTGCGGATGCCTGCCGGAAACGGTCAATGCGGCGGCCGTTGGAACTGAGGCTGGCGCCGGACCGGCTGAATCGCAGAATTATAAGGAGGAACTCGCGCGGACGATAATGGAATCGCTTCTCACCGAAACGACCCCGGCCAACCTTCGCGACGTCCGGCCGCTGTGCGACCGGCTTGTGGAATCCTTCTTCCTGAGCCTGCAGGACGGCGATCTTTCCCATTTTCAAATCGCCCTGATCGAAATCCTGCAACGGATCGAGACATTGGATGACGACGCCCACGCCTGGCAGTCGGCGATTTCGATCCTGCGGGCCGGCACTCATACCCTCCTGTCGGACGAGGTGGACCCGCGCCGCGAGGAGCATGCCGAGGACCTCCTGCATCAGGCGCGAACCTTGATCAGTGAAAGCGCGCGGCGTCGGTATATGCGGATGCATCTTCAGCAAACTCAAAACGAGGAGGCCATGGGACGGCTGACGGCCAGGCTGCTTTCTTCCCTGGATGAAGATCAGATTTATTCGATCTTGCAGGAACACCTGCCGCGCGTTGGCATTCGCAGCGGATACGTCGCGTTTTTCGAACCGCAAGAGGGCGATCCGGCAGGCGGGAGCCGCCTGAGAACGTATCAACCCGACTCGCCCCCGTTGCGATTTACCTCCCGCCAGTTCCCTCCCAAGGGTTTGTATCCGGAAAACGAGCCGTTCAACCTGGCCCTGCTGCCGCTTGTCTTCCAGGAAGAAAAAATGGGCTATGTGGTATTCGACGGCGAAAATTTAATTCCGCTGGCGACGGTTGTCCGCCAGCTTGCCTCGGCGGTAAAAAGCGCGAAGTTGCACGCCAAAGTGATCGAGCTTTCCTTGACGGACGCATTGACGGGAGTGCACAACCGGCGGTTCTTCGAAATCCTTTTACAAAAGGAAGTGGAACGAAGCCAACGCTACAACCGGCCGCTCGCAACCATCATGATCGACATCGACCATTTCAAACAGTATAACGATTCCTTCGGACATCCGGCGGGAGACGAGGCGCTGCGGCGGGTGGCGGAAGACATCCAGAACAATGCCCGCCGCGATCTGGATGTTGTCACCCGGTTTGGCGGCGAGGAATTTGCCGTCATCCTTCCCGAAACGGATACCAAGGGCGCCTGGTTTGTCGCCGAAACCATCCGCGAGCATGTCAGCGCCGATGCCCGGTTCCTCCGCAAGATCAGCGTCAGTCTCGGGATTGCATCGTTGAGTGGAGATCAATTGAACCACGCAACGCTCGTCGACCAGGCGGATCGGGCTCTGTATCAGGCTAAAAATCAGGGGCGGAATCGGACGGTCATCTTTGAGGAGTGGATGAGCGAATCCGCCCATGCGAAAAAACCGGGCGGGTAACTCACACCGCCGCGGATTATGAGGAAAAGAAAACCGCCGGTGCGATACCTCTCCCCCAAGTTGATCCTTTTACGTTGGATTTCTCCCCGCTCGAATCGAAACGGATAATCCATCGCGACATCGGTTGCCGATACTAGGATGCCCGCTTTTCCAGGATGAAGACCGACCATTGCACGCGGGGAACCCGTGAGCGATCTCCGCGCACGAGAATCCAAAGCCAGCGAAGGATCGCGGGCAAATCGGTCCGAAAAATAATTCTCCTGCCGAAGGAAATGGCGGTTGCAACTTTGGATTAGGGACGCATTTGAAGCCGCCCCGATCTCGCGGAATGATATACAATTGGAAGATGCATCCTTCGGACAAGGAAGCGGATCGAACGATGGCAGCCATAGAAAGCCGACATCGATATACGGTCGGCGTTTTATTGGACAACCATTTATACACGGGGATGTCCCCGGTAATGTTCTATACTGACGTCATTCGCGGTATCCAGAAGGCGGCCCGCGAACAGGGCGTCAACCTTCTGGTTGCGTGCGGTATGCTCCATGGAAATGAGCAAAGCCGGTTTCGCCCGGCCTGGCCGGAATCCCATCCGGGCATGGATTTTATTCCAGTCGGACCGTGGAATACCGATGGCCTATTAGTCTTTTCTCCCCTGCGTTCTGAAGAACGCATTCGATACATTCGTCGACTTGAGCAAGACCATTTTCCGATCCTATTCATCGGGAGCGGGAGCGGTTCTCCCACCATCATGGTCGATAATGAAGGGGGAATCCGGCAGGTTCTGGAGCACCTGGTCGGACATGGCCATCGGGAGATTGCTTTCATCGCCGGCGATCCACAGGACCCCGGCGACAGCCTATCCCGGATCGAGGCTTACCGGCAGGGTGTGCTCGAATTGAATCTCAGCGACGATCCGCGCCTTTTGGAATACGGGCTTCATTGGAATGCAGAGGCGTATACCGCGATGCAGCGCATGCTGCAATCCGGCGTGAAACTCACCGCCGTCGTGTGCAGCAACGATCAATCCGCCCTGGGGGTCGTGCGGGCATTGAACGAAGCCGGGTTGCGTATCCCTTGGGACGTCGCCGTTACGGGTTTCGACGACCAGCCGGAGGCTTTGATCCAGATTCCACCGCTGACCAGCGTGCACTATCCGCTGTTTGAAACCGGCTACCGCGCACTCCTGCTGATCCGCAAGCGGATCGAAGAAGGGCCGGGAGTATTGCCCGAGACGGTGCGGGTATCCACCCGTTTGATGACGAGGCAATCCTGCGGGTGTTTTCCGAAGATTGTCAGCGCCGCCGCCATGCATGACGCCGACCAGGTCCGGGAAGCCATGGTTGATCCGGCTCGCCTGAAAGCGAAACTGACGCAGGCTATGACAGAGGCGCTGCAGGCGGAATCCGCGTTTGCCAATCCCGGTGAAACCTCCATACTGTGCGACCAGCTGGTGGAGGGCTTCCTGCAAAGTCTGCAGGACGGCGATCTCTCCCACTTCCGGGTCGCCCTCATTCAGGTTTTGCAGCGGATCGAGCGCATCGACGACGACGCCAATTCCTGGCAAGCCGCCGTCTCCGTGTTGCGCCTCGGGACGCGCGGAATCCGGGTGGATGCGGCAAGATTGATTGGCGGAAACCGCAGGGAGGATCTTCTGCACCAGGCGCGCACGCTACTCAGTGAAAGCACCCGGCGGCGGTATATGCGGCTGCAACTGTTGCAGACATATCATGATGAAGCCATGGGCCGCCTGACCGCCCGGCTGCTTTCCTCGCTGGATGAGGATCAGATCTACGGCACGCTGGCGGAAGATCTGCCCAAGGTGGGAGTACGCAATGCCCAAGTCGTGTTTTTTGAGAAGCGAGATGACGACCCGGTGGCCGGGAGCGTCATCTATCCCCCGGGCCGGAAGCTGTCCCCTTTGCGATTCGAAAGCCGTCATTTTCCGCCCCCTGGTTTGTATCCGGAGAACGAGCCCTTTAACCTGGCCTTGCTTCCCCTGTCTTTCCAGGAAGAGAGTCTGGGGTATGTCGCCTTCGACGGGGAGGATCTGGAACCGCTGGCGATGGTGGTGGTTCAACTGGCCTCCGCGATTAAGGGTGCGCAATTGCACAACAAGGTGCTGGAACTTTCCCTCACCGACGGCTTGACCGATGTATACAACCGGCGGTATTTTGAGATCCTGTTGAAAAAAGAAATGGATCGCAGCCAGCGATACAACCGCGACCTGGCTGTGGTGATGATCGATATCGACCGGTTCAAGGATTACAACGACCTGTTTGGCCATCCCGCCGGCGACGAAGCGTTGCGTGTAGTGGCGCGCTGCATCAGCTACGGGGCGCGGCGCGGGTTGGATGTGGTCACCCGCTACGGCGGGGAGGAGTTTGCGGTCATCCTCCCGGAGACCGACCGGGAAGGTGCGCGCATCGTCGCCGAAAATATTCATGGGCAACTGAGAGCGGAGACGCACTTTTTGCGCAAACTTACGATCAGCCTCGGGATTGCTTCACTGCGCGGCGATCAACTGCGCTCTCAAGAACTGGTTGGCCAGGCGGACCGCGCGCTATACCAGGCCAAGCATCAGGGGCGGGATCGATATGCCATCTTCGAAGACTGGATGGTGGAACCCGCCCATACGGATGGATCAGGGATCCATTCCACCGATAATCCCTTGCCGAAAAGAATACGCCCTGATTAAATTCCGAAAATATAGAGATCGGATGAATCAAAAAAC
>JBEKDW010000205.1:0-4834 GCA_050014155.1 Anaerolineales bacterium | reverse complement strand
CCTGACGCCTCGGCTCAGAATAAAAAAGCCCACGATGAAGCGTGGAAACGTTGGCTGGAGATCCTGAAAAAAATCTAAAGCCAGACGACCAAAAAACCGAACCTTTTACCGGAAGTAACGAAAAAAACGGAGAGAGCCTGGCCGATGTAACGCTTCCTTCGATTCGGATGTTAATTGAGTATTGGAAAAATTCCCAATGAAATATTCCCGGTAAAATTTTTGTAAAAAAGCCGAGGGGATTCATTCGAAGGAACACCTTCCGGTAATTGGTTGAGAGAATTGACATGCACCCTGCCGTATGCTAAAATCCTCAAAACTCTTTCCTGGAAGGACGCTGGAAAATGGCTCAACGCACGACTGGCACCGTTCGATGGTTTGACGGATCCAGGGGGTACGGGTACATCAAAACCGAAAAAGGACATGAAGTGTTTGTGCACTACTCGTCCATCGTCGGTTCGGAATTGCAAAACTTGCGCGAGGGGGAGAGAGTTGAATTTGCCGTTGAAGAAACCGTACGCGGTCTGCAAGCTACGGGTGTGGTCAGGTTGATTTAATCGATCGTCCATGGTGTTGTTCACCGCAAGGATATGTCGGTTCATCCCCTGCCATCACGGCGGGGGTTTTATTTTTCCGTTATAACCGATAGGGCATCGGAGTTTCCCCGGATGGGAATGGCGTGGCGCGATGCTTTATGGCAGAAAGACTCTCCCGAATCAAAGGGTTTCGATCGGAGTTGATTCCGCGGCATTCCCTCCCGATTTCCCCGCCGGGTTCGAACGGAAAGCCCTTCCGAAACAAAAAGAATATTGTATGGAAAAAGGAGTCCTATGAGTTTTGAGTTAAGAATTATTCCTTTGGGTGGATTGGGTGAGATCGGTAAAAACATGATGCTGATCGAAACCCCCTCCGACGCCCTGATCGTCGACGCCGGGTTGATGTTTCCCGAGAACGACATGCTTGGCATCGATTACATCATCCCGGATTTCCGTTCGGTGCTGGACCGCAAAGGGCGCGTTCGCGGGATCGTCGTCACCCACGGGCACGAGGATCATACCGGCGCGATCGACCACGTGGTGGAAGCGTTCGACGCCCCCATCTACGCCACCCCGCTGACCAGCGGCCTGCTGGAGGTGAAGCTTTCCCGCGCCGGGTTGCTCAGCCGCACGAAGTTGAACACCGTCCGCGCCGGAACGCGGGTGACGATCGGCCCATTCGACGTGGAATTCTTCCACGTCTGCCATTCGATTCCGGACGGGGTCGGCCTGGGGATCACCACCCCGGCCGGGTTAATCGTGCATTCGGGCGATTTCAAGTTCGATCATACGCCGGTGGACGGTTGGCCGACGGACTACGCCAAGCTGGCCGAGTTCAGCGGCCGCGGCGTGCTGGCGCTGCTTTCGGATTCCACAAACGCCGACCAGCCCGGTTGGACGCCCTCCGAGACGGTAATCGATGCGGCTTTCGACGATTTGTTCCGCGCCGCGCCGGGGCGGATCCTGATCGGATCGTTTGCCTCGCTGATTTCCCGGATCCAACAGGCCATCAATGCCGCGGAGCGCCATGGCCGGCGGATGGCGTTGGTGGGAACCTCGATGTAGGAAAACGCCAAAATGGCTCAGAAGTTGGGCTATCTGCAAGTGCCCGACGGGTTGCTGGTCCCGATCGAGGAAGCGCTGAAGATGCCCTCGAATAAGGTCGTCCTCATGACAGCCGGCACGCAGGGAGAGCCCTCCTCCATTCTCGGGCGGCTGGCTACCGGGAAGAACCGCCAGTTTGAACTGAAGGAAGGGGATACGGTAGTGTTCTCTTCGCATCCGATCCCGGGAAACGAGGAATTGGTGCACCGGACGATCAACCGGCTCTTCCAGCGCGGCGCACGGGTGATCTACGATCCGATCGCGCCGGTCCACGTCTCGGGGCACGCCAACGCCGAGGAGATGAAACTGCTCATTCACCTGGTGCAGCCCAAGAATTTCGTTCCGATCCACGGCGAATTGCGCCATCTGAATCAACATGCGGCGATCGCCCGCGAATTAGGCATTCCGGCGGAGAACACCGCCGTGGTCGAAAACGGGTATTCGATCGAGTTCGAAGGCGGCCGCTTGAGGGTGTGCGACCGCGTCCCCGGCGAGTACGTTTTCGTGGATGGTAGTGGCGTGGGCGACATCGGCCCGGCGGTGATGCGTGAACGCGAGCGTCTGGCCCGCGACGGATTTGTCATCGTGCGGATGGATTTGGATACCGCAACCTCGCGGCTGGCTTCGCGCCCAAGCATCCTCTCGCGTGGATTCGTTTTCGTGCCGGAGTCCGGCGAACTGCTGGCTGCAGCCGAAGAGAGGATCCGCGAAGTGGTCGCCCGCGGGAACGGAAGCCGCCTGGCGGAACGGTTGGAATCGGCGCTGTCGGAACTTTTCTACCTTGAGACCAAGCGGCGTCCAATGATCTTCGTGATCGTCAACCCCGTCGCTGGCGCGGCCGGGGAAAAATAGCAATCGGGGAATAAATCATTCTGCTGGTTGCGACTTCGCCGTCGTTCGCTTTTTTTAGGGGAATCGAAGTGGGGAATTTAATTTGCGGCGTTACGGGGTCGGGGTCTGGTTTTCAAACTTTGCGCAAATCACCTCGCCCTCCCGGATGATGCCCTCCACGGTCGAATCGTACCAGGGCGATGCGCGCAATTGGGAAAAGATCGATCGCGCTTCGGTGCAGTTGCCGGACTCGTTGCCGTAAAAGGCCATCACCGAGCCGTAGGTGTAATAAATATCCAAAGTGTTTGCCGAAAGCGACGTAGCGACGACGTCGACGGCTCCCTCCTCGTTGTCCGCGGCCAGACAGCCGCGGACGGCACATTTTAATACTTTGATCGCGGTCTCGTAATTTTTTGCGTGATAATAGATGACGCCCAGCCTTCCGTAAACGATCGGATTGGTGTTGTCGAGTTGGAGGGCCTTTTCCGCGTTGAGTTCGGCGGCGAAAAAATCTCCCTGGTTGGCGTAGGTTTGCGCTATGGAAAGGTAGGGCCCCGGGTCTTTGTCGTTGAGGCTCGCGGCAATGGCAAATTCATTTATGGCTGAGTCGATCATATCCTGCGAAGTCTGCGCGTTGGTCGAGATTTGCGCAAGTTTTCGGTAATTCACTCCCAGACTCATATGCAAAAATGGTAAATTTGGATTGTACTTGATGGCCTCTAAATATTCGTTGATCGCGCCGTTGTAATCCGCATTGCTTTCCAGCACATAGGCATACGCCCGGTGAACGTCCATAATGGTTGGGCCGAGTTTGACCGCTTGGGCGCCCACATCCAGGGCAGTGGACCAATTCGACTGGTCCGCCAGCACCTCGGCCCGGAAGGCGAGTGCGAGCGCATTTTCGGGATCACGGTTTAGCGCGTTGGCCGAAGCCTGGTAGGCGTCGATGAGATTTTGTTGGCGCGTGGCTTCGTCCGGGGGATTGGATGCCGTCCAATCCAGGACGAGCGTTTTAATGGCGAACCCCTGGGCGGATTCCGGGTCGAGGACGAGTGCTTTTTGAATAGAATCCTGGGCTTGTTGCATTCGCTGCTGTTTTTCCGCGGTGGATAATAATAGCGCGCTCGAATAGGTTTGGATTCGTGCCAGTTCCGTCCAAAGCTGCGCATTTTTCGGGTCGACGACGACGGCTTGTTGATAGGCGAGAATCGCCTTATTCAAATTTCCAGCGTCGAAAAATGATTTCCCCTCTTCGACCCAGGAAGCCGCCGACCGGGTGGGTGTGAGCGGCGCCGCAAAAGGGGAACGGATGTAATTCAACTCGAACAGTCTGAAGAGACCCAGCCCCAACAGGATCAGCGCCGCATACGCCGCCGTTTTCTTTACGGTCAGACGGGGAGGGTCGGAGGTGGGTTGAAAACGGTTCCCGCGGAGCTGCATGTTCGCTGGTTCCTAACCGCCGGGGGTGGGGGTGATTTCCTTGCACAGTATCAACCCGTCGGTTACGTTTGCCATGACCGTCGCGTCATCCGGAACCTGTTGTTGCAGCAGGTGAAAGATGGGAACGGCTTCGGAGCACCGGCCGACTTTCGCCAGCGCCAGGCCATAGACATAGTAATATTCGGCCACCCGGCCGGCTTGCAACGGCAGCCCCTGGATGGGCCCGGGATCCACGCGGCCGCCGCGGATGGCCAGAGTTAATTCGTTGACTGCCTTGTCATAATCGCTATTGAAATAATACATCTCGCCTAGCAGGCCGCGGTACGTCGGATCCAGCGGTGCCAGATTGGCCGCCATCTCGGCATATTGCGCGGATTTTCCATATTGGCCGTCGCCGGCATAGACTCGCGCGATACGCGCGATCGGAACCGGATCCTGAGAATCGAGCCCCGATGCTTTAAGATAGGCTTGAATTGCGTTTTGGGTGTCCGATTGCGCCTGGTAGCAATCCCCCAGGGGAATCCACAAATCAGCAAGCTTGTCGTGGATATCGACGGCTTTCTGGTATTCACTGAGCGCCTCGATATAGTTTCCGGTGGAAAGAAAAATGTACCCCATGGCGCGATGGCTTTCCAAACGGTTTGGCGCCAGAGTGATAGCCGTTTGGGCTTCAGCGGAGGCGGTTTTCCAGTTGGCATTATCCATGTCCATCAACACTTCAGCGTAATAGGCATGGGCCAGTCCCAGACTGGGGTCCAGTTCGAGACTCTTTTGTAATTCCTTATTCGCATCGGTATAAGTATTTCCACCTTGGGATTTTTCAATCCAATACAGCGCCTCGCCGTATACCGCATAGGCCACCGCGCTTTTCGATCGGAGCACCGCGTTCTGCGCGTTTTCCAACGCGCCCTGGTAATCGTGTGTAA
>JBEKDW010000204.1:0-4840 GCA_050014155.1 Anaerolineales bacterium | reverse complement strand
CCTGTGCCGCCCGTTTGGCGCCGCCCTCCTCATGGTGCCGGATTACGATCACATCGGAATAGCTGCCCACGATGTGGATCGTGTCCTCGACGTTCTCTCCCTCAATCTCGGAGGAAAACTCTCGCGCATGCTCGGTCGACACGACCCTGCCTCCCAGCCTCTGCATGGCGGCTTCGAACGAAAGCCGTGTCCGGGTCGAAGGCGTATAAAACAGCGTCGCCATGATGCGGTTTTGATAGTCGAGTGTCCCTCCGCGCTCCACCACTCGCTCCATGCCGCGGGAACGATCAAAGAGCTCCATCAGCAACGGCACGGTGAACTGCTGCGACTCGATGACGTGCTTCAGCTTCCCTTCGCGCGTAGCCACGGACTCTGCGCGTCCGCTTCTTTGCCCGTCCGGAATGAAAACCTGATCTTTCATTGTTACCTGCCTCCCACCCGCAACTCAGTGTGCACAGGGGTGTCAAGCGCGGCCACTCCCCGGTCCAACCTAACCCGATTCGGCACAATATGAGTGCCCACCGGTCCAGACTCGGATGAACCAGACGCGGTTGAACCAGACACGGCTGCATACACGTTTTCGCAGGAGGTAATGATTGCCTCGCGCCCTCCCTGCATCAGGAACCGCAATACGGACTCGACTTTAGGTCCCATGTTGCCGGGCGGAAAGTGTCCGGCATCGGCATACTGCTGCAACTCGCTACAGCCCACCAGGTGCAGCGGCCTCTGCGTCGGCTTCTTGTAATCCAGATACACGTAGTCCGTGTCGGTAGAAATGACGAACAGGTCCACTCCCAGACGCGATGCCAGCAGCGCGGAAGCGCGGTCCTTGTCAATCACCGCTTCGACACCCTGCAATCTCCCCTCGCGCCACGCCACGGGGATGCCGCCCCCTCCGCAAGCAATTACCAACACGTTCCGCTCCATCAGATCGCGGATGAAAATGCTGTGGCCTTCGGTCGCCATTTGCGCGCTGTCGCGTTTGCTCATCTTCCCTTTGCCCGAAGGCTTGAGGAAGACCGAGAGGTGGCACCAGACCGGCTCGCGCCAACCGAAAGCGCGCACGACCAGCGCGTGGAGGGGCAGGGTGGAAAGCCACTCTGCGCCGCGCAGGACGTGGGTGACGCCCATACGGTGATCGTCGACCATCGCCGCCAGATGATAGAGCGCCAGACCGTCCGATTTCACCAGGATGAAATCACCCAAAGTGTTGTTGGCCACCGTAATCTCGCCGCGCAGCAGGTCGGTGGCCGTCGTGCTCCCGTCGCGCGGGGTTTTAAACCGGACGACGTGCGGCTCTCCGGCCGCCACCCGGCGCGCGGCTTCCGAGGCCGACAGCTTCCGGCACGTGCCGTCGTACACCGGCTGTTCTTTCCGCCGGCGCTGCTCTTCCCGCATAGCGGCCAGCCGCTCGGCAGTGCAGAAACACGGATAGGCTTTGTCATTCTCAATGAGTTGATGGGCGTATTCGAGGTAAATTTCTTTTGCGAGTGACTCGCGATAGGGGCCGTACGGCCCGCCGATGTCCGGGCCTTCGTCCCAATCCAGCCCGAGCCAGTGCAGGCCGTCGATGATTTCCTGTTCCGCGCCCGGGACCAACCGTTTTTGATCGGTGTCTTCGATGCGCAGGATGAACCGGCCGCCCGTCTTCCGCGCGAGGAGATAATCATAAAGCGCCGTGCGGGCGATTCCGATGTGCATGTGCCCGGTGGGCGAGGGGGCAAACCGGACGCAGACAGGGTCTGTCATCTCAGAATTCCATTTCCTTCCGGTACAGGACGGTGCTTTCCACCAGACCGATCCCGAGCAACACCGACCACAACGAACTGCCCCCGGAGCTGATGAACGGGAGCGGCAGCCCGGCGACGGGCAGCAAATTGAGATTCATTCCGATATTAAACGCCGCCTGATAAAAAATCAACGTGGCGACGCCGTACCCGATCAGCGCCCCGTAGGTATCCCGCGCATTACGCGCCGCCTGCAGGCAGCGCCAGACGACGAATCCGAGGATGACGAAAAAAACAATCGCACCGACGAAGCCGAACTCGCTGGTGAGGACCGAGAAGATGAAATCGGTCTGGCGCACCTTGAGGAAGCGCAGCTGCACCTGGGTGCTCAATCCATACCCTTGGCCGAGCACGCTGCCCGATCCGATGGCGATCAGCGATTGCTTGATGTTGTAGGCGGCGCTGGGATCCGACTCGGGGAACAGAAAAAGGGCCAGCCGGTGCATCTGATAGGCCGCCACCAAGTTGAAGGCGAGCGCTACCATCACTCCCACGATTACTGCGCCGCCGATCAAGACGAAATATTTCGGGGGCATTCCGGCGGCGAAGGCCATGGCCGCCCACAGCGCCATGACGAGAATGGCGGTGCTCAGATCCGGTTCCCGCAAAATGACGACCATGGGAATGGCGGCGATGATCAGCGTGCGCAGGATGCCGGTCCAGGATTGCAACCGGTCTTCGTTGCGCGCGATGTCGTCGGCCAGAATAAGAATCAGCGTTACCTTGGCCACTTCCGAAGGCTGGAGGGTGAACGACCCGATGTTGATCCAGCGCGTGGCGCCGAAGGTCCTGGCGCCCACCAGTTCCACATACAGAAGCAGCAGAATGACGCCGACAAAGAGGATCCGCGTAAGTCCGCGCCAGAAATGGTAATCGATGACGGTGGCCAGAAGCAGGATGCCAAGGCCGATCAGGGCGAACAACGCCTGGCGCTGCGCCGTGTCGGCGAGCGTCGCGTTGTCGGCCACCGCTGAGCGGATCATCACGATGCCGAAGATCGTCAGCAGGACGGCGCTTCCCATCAGCCAGAAATCAAAATGCCGCCAACGTCGCCAGTCAAACACGGTATCTCTTAGAGGTTGCGCTTTCGACGCGAGGGGCCGGGCAGGGGGATGTCGGCTTTGAGATGCTGCTCCCGGCCTTCGGAGAAAATATGAACCTGGACCGTCGAGGGATCCACATCGACGTGTTCGGAGATCACACGGACGATATCATTCTTGATTTTTTCAAGAATGCCGGGTTCGATGTCGCTCCGGTCGTGGCTCAGGACGACGATCAGCCGCTCCTTGGCCGTCCTGGCGCTGGAACGCTCCCCTTGTCCGGTAAGGCGATCCCACAGGCCGCTCATGATTCGCCTCCACGGTGCATCAGCCGCGCCAGCCGCTTCCGCAGGGAGTCGGTTCCATCCAGCGGCGGGAAAGGAACGGGCTCCCCCATCAGCCGTCCGGCGATGTCGCGGAAGGCCTGGCCAGCCTTGCTTTTCGGATCCAGCGCGGCGGGATTGCCGCGGTTGGTGGAGATAAGTACCGATTCATCCTCCGGAATCAGGCCGAGCAAATCCACAGCCAGGATTTCCAGGATATCGGCAGTGGCAAGCATGTCGCCCCGTTCGACCAGCTCCGGTTTGATTCGGTTGATGACCAGTTTTCCGGGGCCTTTCTCCTCGGCCTCGAGGAGCCCGATGATCCGGTCGGCGTCGCGCACCGCGGAGACTTCGGGGTTGGTGACGATGATCGCCGTATCCGACGCGGCGATGGCGTTGCGGAATCCGCGCTCGATCCCGGCCGGCGAGTCGATCAGGATCCAGTCGGTCTCCGGACGCAGCTCGTCGCAGATGCGCACCATGTCGCTGGGGGAAATGGCGGTTTTATCGCGGGTCTGCGCGGCGGGGATGAGATACAGATCGGGGAGCCTTTTGTCCTTGATCATCGCCTGGCGCAACCGCGCGCGGCCTTCCACAACATCGACCAGATCGTAGACGATGCGGTTCTCCAGCCCCATGACCACGTCGAGGTTGCGCAATCCGATGTCGCTGTCGATGCAGACCACCTTCTGTCCCAGCAACGCCAGGGCGACGCCGATGTTGGCCGTGGCGGTGGTTTTGCCCACGCCGCCTTTCCCCGATGTAACCGTCATCACCTTTGCCGTCATTCCCGCTCCTTAACAGCGAATTATCTTCCGGCACAACCCGAGCTCATCCTCCGGTGAGTGTGGGAGGTTTTTCCTTGGGGTTCCAGGTTTCCGCCACCAGTCGGCCGTCGCGCAGCGATGCGATTTCCGGGCGGCTGCTCCCACTGCGGGGTGGCGAGGTGGCCACGTATCCCGCGATCCGCAACTGCATCGGGCTCAAATCCAGGGCGCAAACGACCGAATGGTCGTCGCCTTCCGCCCCCGCGTGCACCGTTCCCCGCAAATGCCCCCACACGAAAACGCTCCCTCCGGCCACGATCTCGGCTCCGGGGTTGACGTCACCCAGGATCGTCACGTGCCCGGGAAAGTGGACGCTGTTTCCGGACCGGAGGGTTTGATGCAGCAGGATCGCATCGGATCCGGTGAGTTCGGTATCGAGCGGGGTTTCTCTCGCGTCACGGACGGGAAGCGCAACTTCCAATCCCAGATTCTTCGCGGCGCTAACGGTCACGGGGGATTGCGAAAGCACCGTCCGCAGCCCCATCCCGCGGTCCGCCAGGGCGCTGCGCAGCCGCGCCAGGTCGGTCGCCTGAAGGGGAAACGCCCCGAGCTGCACAATCGCGTTTGCGCCGAGAAAGAAATCGGGTTTGGAATCCAGATGGCTCAGCAGCGAAGGAAACGCTTCCTCCCAGCTCCCTTCGCCGAAGCTGATCAGGAGGCCTTCGTGAATACCCTTGACATTGACCTCAACGGGCATGGCGATTCGTCGGATCCCGGAATATTCCTTCAACGATTATAGCATGCGGAAGTTATCCGGTCCGCTGTGCGTCGTTGGCCTTCAATTGATAATACGCCTTCAGCACATCCCGCACGATCGGCCCGGCGGTCACCGAGCCTTCCCCGCCGTCGTACACGAATGCCAG
>JBEKDW010000203.1:0-4856 GCA_050014155.1 Anaerolineales bacterium | reverse complement strand
TTAATCGGATCGATCGTCTGTGATGGATTGATGGATCGTAGGCCATGATTTTCCCCCTGGGCGGTGATTAATCGATTGCATTTATGGGGGCGCGGGGACCGCGCCCTTACAAATCATCCCCCGCGGCGTTTTGAATCCCGTGGACCGCGGGGGTGCCCGCCGCGGCGACTACCGCCGCCTTCCGCACGCGGGCGCGCCGATCTGCCGGCGGCGCGCTGCGCCGCGGATGTTTCCCCTTCTGCGGGCGGGACGAGCGGGGCGTGGAACGTCTCCTGGTAGAAATCATCCAGGAGCATCGCCAGCAGATCGGGTTCCTCGCTTTCGCCCAAGGTGCGCGCCAGCGGCAAGAAGCGCTGCATGCGCTCAATCTGCAGGCGGTCGCGGTTGCGAACCTTGGCTTCCAACAGCGTGATGATCCGTTCGGATACTATCCGCTCGACGTCTTCATCTTCGGGCAGGGGGCGCTCCTGAAGCTGGATGCCATAGCGCTTGCCGATCCGCTCAAGGTCGCCAAGCTCCGCCCGGTTGACCAGCGACACCGCCGTGCCGCTTCCTCCCGCCCGGCCGGTGCGCCCGGCGCGGTGGATGTAGGCTTCGGAGTCCTCGGGCGGCTCGTACTGGATCACGTGTGAAAGCTCGGGCAGGTCGATCCCGCGCGCCGCCACGTCCGTCGCCACCAGAAAGCGCAGAGTCCCGCGGCGCACCCGCTCCATCACCTTTTCGCGATCCGATTGCGTCCGGTCGGAGGTGAGGTCGTCGGCATCGTAGCCGAAGCGCTGCAGCACGACCGTCACATACTCCACGCGCGTCTTGGTGTTGCAGAAGATCAGGGCCGAGAGCGGGTTCTCCGTTTCGATGATCCGCACCAGGCTCCGGTCCTTGTCCATCCCGGGCACCACGTAATACACGTGCTCGACCTCGGTGACGTGAATGTGGTCGCTGCTCAGGTTGAGGAAACCCGGCTTGTAAAGGAATTGATCGGCCAGGCGGATGACTTGGGGCGGGAACGTGGCCGAGAACATGAAAGTGCTGACGCGCTGCCGGGGAAGATAGGATTGCACCCGGCGCATGTCCGGGTAGAAGCCCATCGAGAGCATCCGGTCGGCTTCGTCGAAAATCAGGAAGGAAAGATGATCGAGCGTGAAGGACCGCCGCAGCAAATGATCCAGGATGCGGCCCGGGGTGCCGATCACCAGGTGCGCGCCGGCCTTGAGGGCGTCCAGCTGCGGGCCATACCCCACTCCGCCGTACACGGCGGCGGAGCGCACGCCCGTATCCCTCCCCAGCACTTCGGCTTCGACGGCCACCTGGCGGGCCAGCTCGCGCGTGGGCACGAGCACCAGCGCCTGGGTGAGCGCCCGGGAAGGATCCACCAGCGAGAGGATCGGCAAAAGGTAGGCGCCGGTTTTCCCGCTCCCGGTGCGGGATTGGATGAGCATGTCGCGCCGGGCGAGAAGATAGGGGATCGCCCGGGCCTGCACCGGCATAAGCTCCGACCAACCCGCGCGGGCCGCGCCCTGGCGCAGTTTTTCAGGCAAGTCGGTCAGCGTGGCTGGCGGAAGTTCATCCGCGATTTTTTCCGGTTGGTCGGTCATAAGACTCTCCACATTCACTGCGAATGTCGGGGCGCAGCGGTGCTGCGCCCTTACAAATCATGGTGATCGTGCCCACGAGATTATGGCACGACTCCCGGGCAAAGGCCAGCCCGGCGCGAGGGGTACGGCGGGGTACGGCGGCGCCGTGCCCCAGCGGTTTCGTGCGGATTTGCGTTTTTAACCCATTCAATATGGATGGGGATATTCATCGTCCGTTTCCCATGCCACCGGATTGTATCGGATGTATTCCTGGATGCGCGATAATTCATCCTCATTGCGGATGATGTGTTCCCAATAATTGCGTTGCCAAACCGGCGCGCACGGCGTTCCGCGCAATTGATTTATCCGCGTGGTGACGGCGGATTTATAACCCGCGATTAATGACGCCAATGAATTATTTGCCGGCCCGCACGGCATTTCGGGGCGTAGGGGCGACCGGCCGGTCGCCCCTACAGAACCCAAATCGCATTCCATGATAATGACGATGGCGTGAAAATGATTCGGCATGACGACGAATTCGTCCAATACGATTTCGCGGCGGATGGCCGCCGTTCGCATCCATTCCGCGCGGGCGATTTCCCCACACGCGTTCAAACGCACGGCCCCGCCGGTGATTTCGCCAAATATCGGCAATCGGCGGTGCGAGACGACGGTGATGAAATAGACGCCGGGTTGGGTGTAATCGTATCCCTTCAAACGGATGGATCGCCTATGATGGATTAATAGATTGTAGGACATAGTTTCCCCCCTTTGATTATTAACATCGAACGATGCTAATTATAATGAATATACAGAAAGTAGAGAGGAACGACGGGAAGAACCGGATAAATATTGCTAAATAATCGATTTCACAAGACCATCAGATATTTTCTCTTTCTGCTCCCAAATACGGATATTGGTCGCATCCAGCTTCCCTATTTTAGTTACGGTACTGACCAAGTATCTCTTGTTGATGACATGTATATTCTTAATGGGTTGTGAATAGGGAACGAAGGCATTTGTAAAAACCAAGATAGGCGTGATCCAAGGCTGCGATCCGATTATATTGCCTACCCTCTCCTTCAACCAATAAGTGTTTTTCAGGGTTTGCCCGATAAAATTCTTTTCAGGTGGTTTACCGTTTACTAGAAGCTCATTGCCAAATATTTCAACTTTTCCATGATGAGACTTTGTTTCGATCAGGAAAATACCATTATTCTTTCCGATAACGATATGATCGATATTTCCATATGGACTTTCGATGTCATTCAGCACACAATAATCTTCGCCCAATCCATCCAATAAATAACCGATATTTTCTTCCGCCTCCGCCCCGCGGATGGCCCGCTTTTCCTCTTTTGTTTTGCGCCGGTCATATCCTTCGTACCAATCGGCAAGAAATTTCAGCGCAAACAATATGACGAGTGCGGCCCCGCCGCCTATCCCAATAGTTTTGGAATTGAAATATATAAAACCGAGAATAATCGCGGCGATCAGTACAACCAGACCGATATTAATAGACGATTTGCGGCGCCGATCAGCCATCTCGCGGGTAGATTTACCAGCTGGTCTATTCATAAAGACCTTACCCTGATTATCCATCTATGGGTAAAGGGATAAATCATACTTATAAATTACACTTTCTCAACCGGCGGCGCAATTAATTCCCGATGAATTAACCACGATAAACGTTCTCGTTATGCCAGGATAGATATTCCGCCGCGGGTTGGAGGTTCGATTTTCCCGGAATAAAGATGTTATTGCCATGGAAAGCATAATATTCATGGCCGTTCTCGTAATCCTCGCGGACGTGTTTGCTGACCTCGAAATGATATTCTGGCGTGATCGTAACGTAACCCAGGTCGAAGAGCGTGTGCAGATCGCTGCGGAGGAGAATGCCGTTGTGTGGATCGTGCGTTCCTTCCCGGGCATACGGTTTGATATGGGCGGCGTCGAGCACGGGAACGACCTTTTCTCCCGTGATGGCGCAGCGGCGCTCGTAGGCGTCGAGAATGACGACTCGAAAGATCCCCTGGCCCAGACGCGGCAGCACTTCGATTGGGGTACCATATTTTTCCACCGACTTTTCGAGGGCGGCAATCTCTTCGCGGACGGGAGCGGAAAGCGATAGCCGTTCCTGCAATTGCCGGTATAACGTCAATCCCGGTTCGACCGAAAGATCGTAATGCTTGCCTTGAACGATGTTCGGGCTCCAATTGCTCGGAACCGGTATCCAGTTGGATTCCGGCAGGAAGAACGGTTGGGATAGCAGGATGCATCCGATAGTGTAATCCCGCGGACCGGCCGGTTCCTGTTTTCTGTATTTTTCAATCTGAGCTCGCATTTGCTCGAGGGATGGCGCGCCGTTCGCGTTCCCAAACGCATCCCAGGCCAGGCTGACCGGAAGTAGCGACGAGTGGGCGAAGAAACCGCCGCCGACGATAAATTCGCGCGGGCTGTGCAACTTGAAAAGAAATAACTCGCTTGGTTTTATCGCGGAAAACGCGCGACTTCCGCCTGGCTGCCAGAAGTTGATCTCTTCCAGCCGGGGCAGGGAGGCTAGGAAGTTGAACCATCTATCGTCGGTGAGGGCAACGAAGGCGTTCATTAATAACCTTGTTTGCACATCTTTGGAATAACCAAAGTTTCTATAATAAGGAATCTAGCGCAATGATAAATATCGCGCAAGCCAGATTCCTGAAAAAGAAAGAAATCCACATAAAAACTCTATTAATTGATGCAATTCATGCGCCAATTGTGGGCAAGAAAACCGGAACCAGCATACAATACAACCAACTTGGGAGCATCCATGAATCACAACGGAAACGAAATCGAATCACACCTGTGGGAAGCGGCCGATGAACTCCGGGCGAATTCCAAACTGAAATCATCCGAATATTCCGTACCGGTATTGGGGCTGGTCTTCCTGCGTTACGCTGACCATAAGTTCCAGGTGGCGGCCAAGGATCTGGAGGGAGCGGGTGGCGGGCGGCGCAAGATTGGCCCGGCGGATTATCAGGCTAAGGGCGTGCTCTACCTGCCCGAGAACGCCCGCTTTTCGACGCTGATCACGCTGCCTGAGGGGGCGAATATCGGCGCGGCGATAAACGATGCCATGCGCGCGATCGAGGCGGATAATCCGGACCTCGTGGACGTGTTACCCAAGACTTACAACCGCTTCGAGAATTCCCTGCTCAAAGAACTGCTCAAGGCGATGAACTCTGTTCCCATGGATATCGCGGGGGACGCCTTCGGCAAGATTTACGAGTACTTCCTCGGCCA
>JBEKDW010000202.1:0-4905 GCA_050014155.1 Anaerolineales bacterium | reverse complement strand
TCTCCTGCTGCATCTAGCCCGGCCGCGCACCGCCGCAGAACTCGGACTATGGAATGGAAGTCTGGTTAGTTATGTAGATTGCGTGGCGCTGGAGGAAGAATCTTCCAGGGGAGTGTTCCGCCATTTCGCTACAATGTTGATCGTGGAAATGGAATCCCGCGGTCTGCCGGAAGAAGCAGAGCTTCGTAAAGCTGCCGCATCCCCTTCGCGGCTGGCGTTTGAATCCGCCATTCGTGCGCTCAACCGGCGCGGATTGCAGGTTGTCTTCCTGCTGGACCACTTCGAACGGCTGAGCGTAAATCCCCGTTTCGACCTCCCCTTCTTTAACGCGTTGCGATCCGCGGCGGGCAGATTCCGATTAGCCTATCTCACCGCCTCAGCCAGCCCGCTCATCGACCTGACGTACTCCGGCCGCTCTGGAGAAATTCTTTCCAGCCCCTTCTTTAACATTTTTGCCCCATTGCACCTCGGCCTGCTCCCGGAAGAAGACGCGCGGGATTTAATCCAAAAGCCCGCGCAGCGAACCGGCCGTCCCTTCTCCGCGGACATATCCAATTTTCTCCATCGATTGGCAGGAGGTCATCCGTTGATTCTTCAAACAGCATGTCGTTATGCGGTGGAATGCCCGGACGACCGCGCCGGGATTGAAGAGCGCACCATCCGGGAAATTAAACCCTATATCGAAAATATCTGGCGGAACCTGACCGCAATCGAGAAACGAACTTTGCTTGGGGTGGCCGGTAAATCCTTCTCCAATTCAATTTCAGGATCCGACGCGGCCGTTCTGGGCCGCCTCGAACGACAATGCCTTCTTATTCAAGAGAACGGAAGGTATGTATCTCCCTGCAAGGTCTGGATGGATTTCCTAAATCGCCGATCCCCGTCGTTGGGAATGGTACCCTCGGAAGAGGTTCACGACCGTTGATAACGGCGTACATACGACAGAGTTTGCCGGCGAGCGGCGACCTCGGCTTCGTGCCAAGCGTCCGCGGGTACGGATTATTTTATCGAAGACTATTTTTGAAGTTTTTCCAACAAGGCGGATTTCAGGGTGGGCCAATCTTCGGTTGCGATGTACGCTTCGTAGATAGCTTCCAGGGCAGCATAAAGCGGATCTTCGTTGGCTGCCAGATAAACGGCGTTTGCCGCGCGGGCCTGGCCTGTTGCAATTTTTCCGCCCAGGGGGGAGGTTTTTCCCAGGGTGATGCGATCGTTGATTTCCTTCTGGGTCGAGTCCAGCGCCATTACCAATTTTCCTAGTTCTTCAACCTGCGACGGATCCAACGGTTTCCGGCTAGTCAGCGTTCGGAGAGCATGGTCGACGACGGGATATTTTAGACCGACTTTCTGGACGGCGAACTGGCAGGCGGTTAAAGCAAGCGATCGTAACTTGTCATCCGATTGTCGAATGAGGAGGGAATAAAAGTCCCGATCAAGAGCAGACAGGCGGACGTTGGCCATTTCCATCCTGTGCGAATTGTCCAGCTAGGAATAGTATAGCTATAAAGGATACGAAAGGATACAAATTTCTTGGTATTAATAAAATAACGCTATCCGAGGCGTCCGGTGACGTAATCCTCGGTTTGTTGTTTGGACGGGCGGGTGAACATCTTCCCGGTGAGGTCGAATTCCACCAATTCTCCCAGCCAAAACAGACCGGTTTTATCGGATACCCTCGCCGCTTGCTGCATGTTATGCGTGACGATAACGATCGTGAAATCCGCCGCCAAGGCGCGCATGAGTTCCTCGATCCGCATGGTGGCGATCGGGTCAAGGGCCGAACACGGCTCGTCCATCAAGATCACTTCCGGCTCGACGGCCAGCACCCGGGCGATGCAGAGCCGCTGCTGCTGTCCGAGCGAGAGGCTGAGCGCGGATTCATGCAGAGAGTCCTTAACATCGTCCCAGAGCGCCGCCCGGCGGAGCGAGGATTCCACCCGATCCGGCAGGCTTCCGGAGTGATCCAGCCCCAGTACACGGGGACCGAACGCCACATTTTCGAAAATCGACTGTGGGAAAGGATTTGGCTTCTGAAAGACCATCCCCACCCGCTGGCGCAGCACAGCCACGTCCAAATCCGGGGTGTAAATATCCTGTCCGTCGAGTAGCACCTTTCCCTCCACTCGAACCCCCGGAATGGTATCGTTCATGCGGTTGAGGCACCGCAAAAAAGTGCTTTTTCCGCATCCGGAAGGGCCGATCAACGCGGTGATTTCGCGTTCGGCGATCTCCATGGAAATTCGATGGAGCGCCTGGACCCGTCCGTAATAAAAATCCAGATTCGTTATTTGGAATTTTGGCCCGAGCTGAGACATGGGGATTATTTTACCCTATCTTTTCGCCCTTTTCCGGCCGTTCTTCTGATACAATTAAGCCATGCGATGGGAGCGACGAGTGTCTGCGGTTGTGCTCTTCCTACTGGTTACCGCGTGCTCCTTTTCCTCTTCTTCGAACAAGAACCAATCCAATACCATCACCAACCGCGGGTCCGACACAATGGTCAATTTGGCGCTGGCCTGGGCGGAAGCCTACGCCAAGGAATTCCCGCAGGTGGAAATATCCGTCTCCGGAGGCGGCAGCGGCATAGGAATTGCGGCACTGATCAACAACACGGTCGACATCGCCAACGTATCCCGCGCGATGACAGATACAGAGATACAAGAAGCTAAAAAAAACGGCGTCAATCCGCTTCAATTCGTCGTCGCCCGGGATGCGATCGGTGTGATCGTCAACCCTTCCAATCCCGTCACACATCTGACACTAGGACAGGTTTCCGATATCTTCTCTGGGAAAATCAACAATTGGAGAGATGTCGGCGGAGAAGACCGGCCGATCGTGCGGGTTTCGCGCGAGGTGAATTCCGGAACCCACGTATTTTTTCTCCAAGCCGTCATCCAACTGGGAAACCCGAAGGATAAGACGATCTTTGCCGCAAGCACGCTGTTGCTCCCCTCTTCGGAAGGAATCATCGCCGAAGTAAGCCAGAACCCTAACGCGATCGGCTACGATGGACTGGGCTACATCACCTCGGAAGTCAAGGTGCTGGGCCTTGCGCTCGATCCGGCTGGACCGTTCATCGTACCAAGCTCAACGACAGTCCGGGACCATTCCTACGCAATCGCGCGCGATCTCTACATGTACACCAACGGGGAACCCACCGGCACTCTCAAGAATTATCTGGATTGGATTCGCAGTCCCGAAGCCCAACAGATCGTGACAACCCTCGGCTTCATCCCGATCGCATGACTGTCTGACGGAGAACCGATGACCAAACGGCGAAAATTGTTGGAATTTTTCATTCAAGGACTCATCCGGCTGTGCGGTTATTCGGCCATTGTGTTTGTCGCGCTGATTTTTCTGTTCCTGTTGCAGGAAGGATTGCCCGCGCTGAGCCAGGTGCCCCTTTCTTCGTTGCTGGGTGCGCGCTGGTATCCGATCGAGCCTCTCAACCTCTTCGGCCTGGCGCCGCTCCTCTGGGGCTCCCTCGTGATCACACTTGGAGCCGCCGTGATTGCCATCCCGTTCGGGGTCGCGACGGCCGTGTTCATCGCCGAGATCGCACCGCGCTGGATGCGGGAAATTCTAAAACCCTTCGTCGAAATTCTGGCTGGCTTGCCTTCGGTGGTTCTGGGCTTTCTGGGAATCCTGGTGCTGGTTCCGATGATCCGCACGGGGCTTAATCTGCCGACGGGCTTAACCGCGCTGACCGGGTCGATTCTCCTGGCCGCCATGTCGCTGCCAACGATCGTCTCAGTGGCGGAGGACGCATTGGACGCCGTGCCGAAAAGCTACCGCGACGGCGCGTTGGCGCTGGGCGCCACCAAATGGCAGACCATTTGGCGCGTGACGCTCCCGGCGGCGAAGTCCGGCGTCCTGACCGCGATCATGCTCGGCCTGGGCCGCGCGATCGGGGAAACCATGGCGGTGATGATGGTCACCGGCAACGCCGCGCAGATGCGCTGGGACGCGCTCTTCTATCCGATCCGCACAATGACCGCCACCATCGCCGCCGAAATGGGCGAGGTGGCGCGCGGCACCGCGTATTACCACGTCCTCTTCCTGATCGGGATCATCCTGTTTCTGATTTCCTTCCTGGTGAACATCCTTGCCTCCAGCATGCTCTTCCGCGCCAAGAAGCGCGCCGAACGGATGCTTTCGTAATGCGCATTCCCCGGATCGTCACCCAGCGGATCGCCTTCACCCTATTGACCCTGGTCATGGCGGCCACGGTGCTGGGGATCCTCGCGATCATCGCGTTCATTTTCATCAAGGGACTTCCCGCTCTTTCCCCGGAATTCATCTTCTCGATGCCGACCAATGGGATGCGCGAGGGCGGCATCTGGCCCGCCATCGTCGGGACGGTCTACCTCACCCTTGGTACGGCGATCATTGCCGTGCCCATCGGATTGCTGGCGGCGATCTACCTTTCGGAATATGCGTCGGATTCGCCCTTCACCCGCGCCATTCGCATCGCCATCGTCAACCTGGCGGGTATCCCTTCGGTAGTGTACGGGCTGTTCGGTCTGGCGCTGTTTGTGCTGTTTCTGGGTCTGGGTTCCTCGATCGCCTCGGCGTGCCTGACGCTCTCGATTATGACCCTGCCAGTAATCATCTCCACCGCCGAGGAGGCTTTGCGCTCGGTCCCCCAATCATTCCGTCTGGTGAGCGTGAGCATGGGCGGCACGCGCTGGCAGACCGTCTGGCGGATCGTCCTGCCGCAGGCGCTGCCAGGTATTCTCACCGGGGTGATCCTCGGGTTGGAGCGCGCGGCCGGCGAGACCGCGCCGATCCTGTTTACCGGAGCCGCGTACTTCCTCCCGCAGCTTCCGAAGTCGATCTTCGCCGGGACCATGGCTCTGCCCTATCATCTGTTTGTCATCTCCACCCAGGTGCCAAGCATGCCGG
>JBEKDW010000201.1:0-4975 GCA_050014155.1 Anaerolineales bacterium | reverse complement strand
GGCCGCCCAGGAGGGGATTGAAATCACCGCGATGGGAATCGGCGAGGAGTGGAACGACATTTTCCTGGATTCCCTCGCCACCAAAACGGGTGGACAGGCGGTGTATATCGACAACATCGCCTCGCTCGGACCGTTCCTACAACAGAAATTCCTCGGCCTCGGCCAGGTCCATGCCGATCAGGTGGTTGTGGAAGTGGAAACCACGCCCGGGGTCACGCTGCAATCCTCCTTCCGGGTAAACCCCGCTCCCATGCCGCTGCACGAAGGGCATATGTTGCGGCTGGGATCGCTTTTTGCCGGAAACAACATCACGCTGCTCATGGAATATCTCATCCCGCCTGTTTCCCAGATGGATTCATACGAGATCAGCCGACTGCACCTGAGCGCACACTTGGCGAAAAGATCGACCAACCTGCGGACAGTTCTCTCCCTAAGTCTGCCGGTCGTGCCCGAACCCGTCCCGGCGCCGATTCCCGGCTCGCTGCTGACCGCGGTACGCAACGTCACGCTGGCGCGGCTGGAGGAAAAGGCGCTCCAGGACGCGCAGACCGGCCATTTGAATCTTGCGACCACCCGGATGGACCGGCTGGCCACGCGCCTGTTCGAAATGGGAGAACCGGATCTGGCGAATACGGTCCTGAGCGAATCTTCCACACTTCACCGGAGCCATGCCTTTTCTGAAAAAGGAAAGAAAGCAGTCAAGTACGGGACCCGCAGCCTAGTGGATCCCAAACATGGGGGTACTTGAAATGATTACCTGCCACGTCTGCCAAACGTCGGTGTATTTCGGTACGCTTTTCTGCCCGGAATGCTGCGCCCGGGTGAGCGAGGATGCCTCCTCTCTGACCAATGCCCTTCCCACAGAAAAGGTAGATGAAATCATTGCGGAGAAGCCGTCGGATTCATCCCGCTCCCCGCTGCATTCCGGCGATTCCATCGTCTTGCGGGTGGCGGGGAACAACGTGGGAATCCCCCTATTCGGCCAGCAGGAGTACATCCTAGGCCGGGCGGAAAAGGGACAGGCGGTGATTCCCGACATCGATCTGAACAAGTTCGGGGCGCATGAAAAGGGCGTATCCCGGCTGCACTGCCATTTACGGTTTGAGGGCGAATCGCTTCTGGCCATCGATCTGGGCAGCGCCAACGGCACGTTCATCAACGATATCCGCGTTCTGCCGGAACATCCGGCGAAGCTTTCCGACGGGGACATTCTCCGTCTGGGGAACCTCGTCATTGAAGTTTCCCGTCAGGCTGGAGGACAATAATCGCCATGGCCTATTCCGTTTTAATTCACCTCGAAAACGAAGATGCGGTCCTGGGGGAAATGGAGGAACTGCCCGCCTCCACGGCCAACTTCATCTCGGTTAACAATCCCCGTCGCCGGGATGGGAAGGATCTGCCCTACATCCAAGCCAACGTCACCACGGTCATGTGGGCAACCCATCGCGTAACGTACATTGAGGTGGTTCCCGGCGAGGCGGCTGAAAAACTGGTCACCTTCGTCCGGGAGTCATGAGGTGAACGAATCCGCCCGCCGCCGGGTGTTAGTCGTCGACGACGAACCGCGGATGGTCCGGTTTATCCGGCTGAACCTGGAACACGACGGTTTTACCGTCGTCGAAGCGCAAAACGGGATGGAGGCGCTGAACCAACTCCGCAACACTTTGCCGGATTTAATCCTGCTGGATGTAATGCTTCCGGATCTGGACGGGTTTGAAACGTTGCGCATGATTCGCGAGTTCTCACCCGTGCCGATCATCATGGTCACCGCCAAGGGGGATGAGGACGACCGGGTACGCGGTCTGGAACGCGGCGCGGACGACTACATTACCAAACCCTTCAGCCCGAGAGAACTGGTCAGCCGGATCCGCGCGGTGCTGCGCCGCAACGAAACCCCCCGGGCCGTTCCGCACCAGCCCGTGGTGGTGGACGACCGCCTGACGATCGATTTCGACCGCCGGGAAGTGCGGGTGGAAGGGAAACTCGTCCCCCTTCGGCCGACCGAATTCCGCATGCTTTTCCATTTAATCCAAAACGCAGGACGGGTGGTCACCCACGATCAGTTGCTGGCTAAAGTATGGGGGTACGAATACCGCGAAGAAACCCATTACCTGCGGTTATATGTCAATTATCTGCGCCAGAAACTAGAAAAGGATCCGGCCAATCCCAAGTACATCTTGACCGAGCGCGGAGTCGGATACCGGTTTGTGGATTTTCAACGGTCGGAAAAGCCGGAAGCGGAACCGGGAGTCCTCCCGCCCAATCCCCCTTCCGCCAAGGAATAATTCTTTCGCGGAGATCCAAAGCGTTCGTCCGGGGGATACGTTTCCCCATGATGTTTTCTATTAACCTTTCCTAAAATGGAGTGCGTATGACTTGGATTTACGGAATCATTAAAAGCATGCGTCCGCGCCAGTGGCCGAAGAATATTTTCGTTTTCGCGGCGCTGGTGTTCGACCGCCAATTCTTTCACTGGACGCCCCTCTTCCGGACGACCTGCGGTTTTCTCCTGCTCTGCCTGGCGTCGGGTTCCGTCTACCTGATCAATGACATCGCCGACCGCCGGCAGGACCGGCTGCATCCCGTCAAACGCCTGCGCCCGGTCGCCTCCGGCGCCCTCCCCGTTCCGGTGGCTCTCGTCGCCGGCATTTTATTGATGCTGGTCTCGGTCGGCCTGGCATTTCTGCTTGCGTGGGATTTTTGCCTGCTGATCCTCGCCTTCCTTCTTTTAAATCTGGCGTATTCCTTCTACCTCAAGCATATCCCCATCGTCGACGCCCTGACCATCGCGGTCTGCTTCCTGCTGCGCGTCGGCGGCGGAGTCCTCATCATCTCGGTGGAGCGATTCTCTCCCTGGATGTACGTCTGCATGGTGCTGCTCGCGCTCTATATCTCCTTTGGCAAACGGCGGTCGGAAATCCTGCTCTTGGAAGACGGCGCCTCCAACCATCGCAAGGTGCTCAGCGGCTACAGCCTCCCCCTACTGGACAGTTACATTCAGATCGTCTCCGCCGCCACCATCATCTGTTACTCTTTCTACACATTCTCGGCGCCCAACCTGCCCACCAACCACGCGATGATGCTCACGATCCTTTTCGTGATGTACAGCGTGTTCCGTTACCTCTACCTGATCCAGGTGGAAAACGCAGGCGGCGAACCGGAGGAATTGCTGCTCACCGACCGACCGCTGCAGGCGGGAATCGCGCTTTGGGGATTGTCGGCGATGCTCATCCTATATCTCTGGCAATGACCCGTCACGCCTCGGCCTGCGCCAAGTGCATCCTGCTGGGGGAGCATGCCGTCGTGTACGGATTCCCCGCCGTGGCTATTCCCGTCGCGGGGTTGCGGGCCCGGGCCGAGCTTGCCGAAAGCAATTCCCCCTTCCTCATCGACGCTCCGGCCATCGGGTTGACATCCGCTTTGGAGGATCTTCCCGATGATCATCCGCTCGCATTTTGCGTACGCCATACCATCGAATTCCTGGGAACCGGGATCCCGGCTGCACGCCTGACCATCACCTCGAACATCCCCCTCGCATCCGGGTTGGGTTCCGGCGCGGCCGTATCCACAGCCATTGTCCGGGTGCTCGCGGCCTCCGCCGGCCGGAGCTTGACGCCGGGCGAAATTTCACAGATCGTCTTCGACGTCGAGCGGATATACCACGGCACTCCGTCCGGCGTGGACAATACGGTCATCGCCTATGAATGTCCGGTTTATTTCCAACGGGAGCGCGAACCGGTCCTGCTGCAAATCAATGCGGGGATGCATCTTCTCGTGGCCGACAGCGGCGTGCAAAGCGAAACCCGCTCGGCCGTCGACGGGGTGCGCGAGCGATGGCAGTCGGACCCCGCGCGTTACGAGGATCTCTTCCGGAGAATCGGTGCGCTGGCTGATACCGGCCGGGAACATCTGGAAAATGGGCGCGCCCAACCGCTTGGCATAACGATGAACCAATGCCATGAACTGTTGCGGGCCATCGGCGTATCCACCCCCGGACTGGACCGACTGGTCGATGCCGCGCGGCATGCAGGAGCCCTCGGGGCGAAGCTTACCGGCGCCGGATTGGGAGGGAACATCGTCGCGCTGGCCGATCCGCAGGACCTCGAGAGCGTTGAATCCGCATTGCGCGGGGGAGGCGCCGTGGCCGTCTACCGGACAACCCTGGAGCCCGGATAACGTGACTGACGGGTCCCCTGCAGCTCCGCATCGATGATATGATTTCATTTAATATTTTTAACGAGGGAAGGATTTGTATTCGCCCATGACCGGTACCGCTCCCGGTTCCAATACTCAAACCACCGATCTTCGGAAACGGATCGTTCCGATCCTCTCCCGCGTGGGCGCCTTTCTCTTTGCCGTGGCCATCACCGTGGGGATTTATGTTTTCCGGGATAGTTTCCGGCATTTGGCAAGTCTCGGCTACATCGGAATCTTCCTCCTGTCGATCCTGGCAAACGCCACGATCATTTTGCCGGCCCCGGGTGTGGCGTTCGTTTTCGGAATGGGGGCCGTGTTCAATCCGTTTTTCGTCGCTCTGGCGGCGGGAGCCGGCGCGGCCATCGGCGAACTTTCCGGCTACATAGCCGGTTATTCCGGCCAGACGATCATCCAGCGCAGCCGCTACGAACAACAGCTGGAAGGCTGGATGAGAAAAAACGGCGGATGGACCATACTGATTTTCGCCTTCATTCCCAATCCGTTGTTCGACATCGCCGGAATGATCGCCGGGATGTTGAAGATGCCGCTGTGGAAGTTTTTACTATTCTGTTGGATTGGTAAAACGTTAAAAATGTTTTTGTTCGCCTACGCCGGTTCGCTATCCATCCCCTGGTTGACACCGGATTAATAAAATCATCTCTCTTCAACAACCGTTTCCCATCACCACTGCGAAATCCATTTTGACCCAACAATTTTATTTCTCCCAAAGCACCTGGCGCCCATGCAGAATATATTGGAACAACTTCCGTAGTCCGCG
>JBEKDW010000200.1:0-5007 GCA_050014155.1 Anaerolineales bacterium | reverse complement strand
CGCACGGGCAAGGGTTCATCGCCGCCACCAGCATGAAGTTGGCCGGGAAAGTCAGCGAGCCGTGGGCGCGGGAAATGGTCACCACTTTGTCTTCCAGCGGCTGGCGCAGCACTTCCAACACCCGCGTCCCGAATTCGGGGAACTCGTCCAGGAAGAGCACACCGCGATGGGCCAGGCTGATTTCCCCCGGCCGCAGCCAGACGCCGCCGCCCGCCAACCCGGCGTGCGAAATGGTGTGATGCGGCGCGCGAAACGGCCGGTGCCGGATCAGCGGGACGTCCGGCGGGAGCTGGTCCGCCACCGAATAGACGCGGGTGATATCCAGCGCCTCTTCGAGGGAAAGCCGGGGGAGAATGGATGGCAAGGCTCTCGCCAGAAGGGTCTTCCCTGCGCCCGGCGGGCCGATGAGCAAAACATTGTGACCGCCGGCGGCGGCCACTTCCAGCGCGCGCTTGGCGTGTTCCTGCCCGCGGATTTCTTCCAGCGCGGTGTAGACCGTCCGGCCGTTTTCTTCGCCCGGCGCTTCCTCATCGTTTAAGCTCAGCGCCTTGGCGGGTTCGAGTGGGCTTTCTCCAGTCAGGTGCCGGACCAACGCGGTGATATGCTCCACCGGATACACTTCTAGGTCCGGGATCAGCGCCGCTTCGCGCGCGTCGCAGGCCGGGACAAACACCCTTTTTAGCCCCAGATGGCGGGCCAACACGGTCATCGGCAAGACGCCGCGCACATGCCGGACCGAGCCGTCCAGCGAAAGCTCGCCGACCATCAGGGTCTGATCCAATCCGTCGCCGGGAATCTGTCCGGAAGCAACCAGCAGTCCCACGGCGATCGGAAGGTCGTAGGCCGGGCCTTCCTTGCGGAGGTCAGCCGGCGCCAGATTGACGGTAACCCGCCGGTACGGAAATGAGAGACCGGCGTTCTTAACCGCGGCCTGAACGCGTTCGCGGCTCTCCTGCACGGCGGTATCGGGCAGGCCGACAATGACAAACGACGGCATGCCGTTGGATACGTCCACTTCCGTTTGGACCACGGCGCCGTCGAGACCGATTACTGCACAGGATGCAACGCGAGCCAGCATAGTCTCCCCCTTGGAGCTGAAATTCCGGCCACAGTGTAGCCCGTGCCGGTAAGCATGTCAAGCCGAACGCGGTCGGATTGTCTTCATTATAAGCAAACGTCCCGTCCCGCTTGCGGCAAACGCCGAAGCGTTGGCGCCTTTCCAACGGAAGAAGACTATGCTTAAATGAAGGCGCCATGATACGCATCACTTCAGCAATCTCCATCCCGGAAAGGGAATTGGAATTCGAATTTCTTCGCGCATCCGGACCGGGCGGCCAGAATGTGAACAAGGTCGCCACGGCGGTGCAACTGAAGTTCGACGTACTCCGCTCCGCTTCACTCCCGGAGGACGTCCGCTGCCGGCTGATCCGACTTGCGGGCAAGCGGATTTCGAAAGATGGAATTCTCCTTCTCCAGGGACGGCGTTTCCGTACTCAGGAACAAAATCGCGCCGACGCGCTGGAGCGGCTGCGGGAACTGATCGCCCGCGCCGCGGCCGCGCCCAAACGGCGAAAGCCGACCCGCCCGACGAAAGGCTCCCGGGAACGCCGTCTGCAAAGCAAGCGCCGCATCGGCGAACGAAAATCGTCGCGGCTTCGGCGACATATCGGGGAAGAGTAGGCCGGAGTCACGGTAGTGGAATATAATTCCATCCATGAACGACTTTAGCGGATTCGATTCCTTCCCCGGGGCCGTGACGATTTGCACTCCCGATGGGATCATCACTTACATGAACGCCGCCGCCGAAATTCAACTGGCCAAGCACGGCGGCCGGGCGCTGATCGGATCCAACGTCCTCGATTGCCATCCCTCGCCGGCGCGGGAAAAGCTCGCGGAGCTCATGCGCGGCCGTCTGACCAACACGTATACCAGCGAGAAAAACGGGACGAATCACCTCGTCTACCAATTCCCCTGTTATCAAGACGGAACCTACGCTGGGTATGGAGAAATCTCCTTCGAGGTTCCATTCGCAATCCCGAATTTCCTTCGAACGTGATCCTCGCTTTTTGGGTATTTCTCCGCACCCAACGAGAAATTCGCCACGCCTGTTCGCCCGGAGCTAAAGCTCCGTGCTCTCAACAGCGCCGGGTAAACCCGGCTTCAACCATTTGCTCCAACAATGGACCATACGGATACGATGGAATCCTTGCTGTCCAGTAAAATAATTTTCTATTTCCACCTACCGCAAGAATTGTTTAAAGCCCGGTTTTAACCAGGCGCGGTTAATAGCACGGGGCTTTAGCCCCGGGAATTATTCGGCGAATGTGTGATTTACCACCAAATGATTGAACAGCGTACACGGAAGTCACCGAAGTAAAAAGAAAGCACGGAATTTCCATGGACGATCTCCCCTCCTGCGAAAGAAGCCTATCCATACTTCGGTGAATTCCGTGGGTTTTTCGGTGTATTCCGTGTATCCATCCACCCAACATCCGCTATCCGCGGAAATCCCAAATAGACGAATCCTTTCGGCTTCCCGGTTCGTATATAAAAGGAAAGAAGCGGGAGCGGTGCAGGCGATAAATCCCAGTTGCCTCCCGGTTATCCTCGTGCTACACTTTGGGTCCTACGGGAGGTCGCCATGAATGCGTTGCGAATAATCGGATACATCGCCGCCGCCATCCTGATCTTATTCGGGGTGCTTTTCATCTGGGCCGCGTTCGGCCAGCAATCGACTCCCGAATATATCTGCGTGGGGGTGATCAGCGTGGCCATCGGATTCGGGTTGATTGCGCTGGCCACGTGGAGGCCGGGCGCCCCCAAACCGGCTGATAACGTTACGCTCAAGATCGACCTGCCCGCCAACGTGAACCTCGATTCGCTGAAATGCAAATCCTGCGGCGGCGCGCTCACGGCCGACAACATCAAGATGGTGGCCGGAGCGCCGGTGGTTACCTGCCCCTATTGCCACACCACCTACCAACTGACCGAAGAACCGAAGTGGTGACGGACCGTCCGGGCAACCCCCGGCCTCCGAACCCGGAATCCACACCGGAGTGCAACGTATGAAAAACAAACTCCTCTTCTCCGTCGTCCTTTTGTTCGTGCTGCTGGCGTTCCCGGTCCGCGCGGCCGCCGCTTCCTATTCGTTCGGCCTCCCCAAGGAAGACGTGCAGGCGTATTGGAACGCCGATGGGACTCTGGCGATCGATTACACGTTCGTTTTTCAGAACGATCCGGGCGCCAGCCCGATCGACTACGTGGACGTGGGCATTCCCAATTCCAACTACGATCTTTCCAGCATCACCGCCGACGTGGACGGCTGGCCGATCACCGACATCCAAACCTCGCAGTACGTTTCGATCGGTGTCGCGCTGGGATTGGGAGCAAGGGCCATTCCGCCCGGAGCAAGCGGAACGGTACATGCACATATCCCCCGGGTGAGCGCTGTGCTCCATCCGGACAGCGGCGACTCGAAATACGCCAGCGCGGTGTTCTCGCCCACCTGGTTTGATTCCTCCGCGGTGCACGGAACGACGGATCTGACCGTTACGTTCCATCTGCCGCCCGGAGTCGGTCCCAACGACCCGCGCTATCACAATCCCCAAAATTGGCCCGGCGCCAACGAGCCGGCCACATCGCTCGACAGCCAGGGACTCGTGGTTTACAGCTGGAATAGTCCCTCAGCCAACGGGTATATGCAATATACCTTCGGCGCTTCCTTCCCGGCGAGCGTCGTTCCCGCTTCCGCGATTATCACGAAAAACATTCTCGACGAACTCGCCGGGGTCCTGACGGCGATCATCGCGGCAGCAGGCCCTTGCCTGTGCGTCATCGGCTTCTTCCTCTTCATCGTGGTCCTGGGCGTGGCCGGCGCCTGGCAGCAGAACCAACGCAAGAAGGATTACCTGCCGCCAACGATTGCGATCGAGGGACACGGCATCAAACGCGGGTTGACCGCCGTCGAAGCGGCGCTGTTGGCGGAACAACCGCTGGATAGAGTAATGACGATGATCCTCTTCGGCGTGGTGAAGAAAAACGCGGCAACCGTCACCTCCACCGATCCATTGCAATTGAAGGTTTCCGATCCCGTTCCCGCGGGGCTGTATCCATATGAAACGGATTTTCTGGCCGCTTTTCAAACGACCACCGCGGGCGTTCCGGTTCAGTCCAATCTCGCCGTCCGGCGCAAAGCCCTGCAGGATATGACCATCAATATGCTCAAGAGCCTGCAGGAAAAGATGAAGGGATTCTCCCGCAGAGAGACATTGGATTATTACAAGACGATCACCGAGAAAGCCTGGGCACAGGTGACCGCGGCGGGCACGCCGGAAGTGAAAGCCCAGGCGCTGGACGACAACCTCGAATGGACGATGGCCGACCGCGACTTCGAAACCCGCTCGCAGACGGTCTTCGGCGGCGGCCCGGTGTTCGTTCCGATCTGGTGGGGGCACTACGATCCGCACTTCGGCGGCGGCACGGCCGCGCCGATCCCGTCGGTCGGCGGACTCAGCGGACCGATCTCGCTGCCGCATCTGCCCGGCGCCGACTTTGCCGGTTCGATCGTCGGCGGCGTGCAATCGTTCTCGAAAAACGTCATCGGCGACCTGACCGGGTTCACCAGCAACATTACCAATAAAACCAATCCTATCCCGGTAGCGACTTCCACCGGTGGCGGCTGGCACGGCGGCGGAGGCGGCTGCGCCTGCGCGTGCGCCTGCGCCGGTTGCGCGTGCGCCTGCGCGGGAGGCGGACGGTAGCCCCATGCTCCGCGAGCGTTTCTTCCGCGCCCGGATAAAACCCCCCGCGCCGGGCCTGTATCATTTCCGCCGGGAAGCCGATGGCGGCCGGTCGCGCGTCCACTTGCGGGTGGACCCCGACGGCCACGGAACCCTGGTGGTCGACGCCGCGCGGATCCTGCATCTGAATCCCACCGCGGCGCAAATGGCCTACCTGGCCCTGGAAGGAATACCGTCCGACGCGGCCGCCCGCAGCATCGCCGGCGAG
>JBEKDW010000199.1:0-5016 GCA_050014155.1 Anaerolineales bacterium | reverse complement strand
GCGGGAGTTCCGGTGGTGGCCACCTCCGTCGGCGGTACGGATGAGGTTGTGGAAAACGGACATAACGGCTTCGTGGTTCCTCCGCGACAGATGGATCGGATGGCTGAGGCTATCGATCGGCTGCTTTCCGATGATAATCTTCGCGCGGTCGTTGCCAACAATGGAAGGCGGACTCTGCACTCTCGTTTTAGATGGGAAACTCTTGTGGAGCAAACGGAGGACGCCTTAATGGCTGTTTCACCGGAAAGAAAATCGCGTCCATGAACCTTCTCATGCTAGGCGTTGGCGATTCGGGGTTGGAGAATCCGGCAAGCGAACCGGTCCGTCGGCACCTGGAATATGCCGGACGGATGGGCGGGCATATCGATCTGATCGTGGATACGCCCCATCGAGGTTCCACGGACCACGGCGCGCTGACCGTTCACCGCACCGGCGCCGGCCGCGGCCGGTACTTGTGGGCGGCGTATGGAATCGCGCGGGAAGCAGCGAGGCAGCGTCCGCCGGATCTGATCGTATCGCAGGACCCATTCGCAACCGCGCTGGTGGGGTTTTGGTTGCGGCGCGCGTTGCGCCGGCCGCTGCTCATCCAGAACCACTCGTGTTTCCTGTTCAACCGCTATTGGATCGCGGAGCGGCCGCTGACTTTCCGCGCGCTGCACCTTCTGGCCCGCCACTTGCTTCCCCGGGCGGATGCGTGGCGCGTAGTGAACACCGCCGAACGGAAAATCTACATCGACCGGCTCCAGTTGCCCGCTGATCGGGTGCGGGTGCTTCCCGTCCCATGCGATCTGGAAGAATTCGAACAGAAACGGTTGTCGGATGCCGAAGCGAAAGCCCGAAATCGGTTGTCGTTCCCCGCAGGGACGCCGGTGATATTATGGGCCGGGCGGCCGGTAAGATTTAAACGTCTGCCGATTCTCTTCCGTGCGTTTTCGGAAATCCGCCGGGTCTTTCCCCGGGCAAGGTTGATCGTCGCCGGCCGGAAGGATCTCGCCCAGGAGGATTTGGACCGCGCCGCGGGGGATGCGCAATTGGAGGAATCACTGGTCTGGATGGGCGAGCTGACCCACGCGGACTTGGTGGGAACATACGCCGCGGCGGATGTTTTTCTCTACCCGTCGATTTACGAGGGTTTCGGGCGGGTGATGGTGGAGGCCGGCGCCGCCGGATTGCCCGTCGTCGCCACGGCAACAGCCGGTGCGAGGGATATTATCCGGGACAGGGAGACGGGTTATCTCGCGCCGATCGAGGATGCCCCGGCACTTGCTGCCCGCGCGCGGGAATTGCTGGCTGACCCGGAACGGCGCGCAACGATGGGTGCCGCCGCGCGGAAATGGATCCGCGATCAATTCGATCCGGGCCGGTCGTATGACGCCATCGTCTCACAGTGGCGCGAAGTTGCGGCGATGGGATTGACCGGGGAGTTATGAACGATACAAAAAGAACCCGGTTGCTGTATCTGCTTCCGCGCTACGATGCGGACTCGTCCGAGCATTTCTATCACCTCTATGATTTCCTGAAAAAATTGCAGACCCGAATCCCGCTAGCGGTGGTTGTGGAAAGGACTTCCGGCACGCTGCCGTCGGATTTGCCGATGCGGCTGCTCCATCTCCGCTTTCCGATTTTCCGGTTGGTGGAGGAAATTTTCGTATTTCTCGCCGCCCGGTTGCGCGGCATCCGCGATTTCTATGTCCACTATTCATACACCGGGGCGATTGCTGCGGCGATCGTCGTCCGACTATTCGGGGGACGAGCCTTTTATTGGAATTGCAGCCTGTATAGGGAATTCCCGCTTTCAAAAGATGCAACCTGGAGGGAACGGCTGCGGCAGGCTGTCAATCTTTGGCTGCTCGAGACTTCGGTCCGGTGGTGCACTTATCTTGTGACGGGAACACCGCGGGTGGCGGAATACTATGTCAAACATGCGCGCATTCCCGCCCGGAAAATCTGCTTGCTCCCGAACTATGTTGAGCTGGAACGGTTCCAAGGCATTTCCCGCGCCGAAGCACGGAAAAGATTAAACCTGGATCCCAATCGAAAGGTCGTTCTTTTTCTGCACCGCGTGGCGCGCCGCAAGGGTGCGCATTACCTTCCGGACATTGCATCGATGGTCCTTCGCAAGGTGAAGCCGGTAACTTTTCTCGTCGCCGGCGGAGGCCCGTATTTGGAGGAATTGCGCCGTAGGGTGGAGCAGCAACCGTTGGCCGGCGCATTCGACTTTCGCGGCTGGGTCCCGAATCGCGATACGCCGCTGTATTATCGGGCGGCCGATCTCTACCTCATGCCGTCGCAGGAGGAGGGTTTTCCGCGCGTGCTGCTCGAAGCAATGGCGGCCGATTGTCCGTTTATCGCGTTCGATATCGGAGGTGTGCGGGATATCGTCGCGCCGGAACAAGAAGCCTGCGTGATCCAGGCGGGAGACGTTGCCGCATTTGCCGTCGCTTGCACCGACGCGCTGGTGGACCCCGCCCGGCTCGATGCCTGGGGTCAAGCCGGCGCGCGGCAGATCGAGCGATTCTCGGAGGAACGCGCGCTCGATGCGTTTGTACGCATGCTCGACGGGCGGCCGCTGGATTGGCGGGACTTCCTTTCCGGAGGGAGAGCTGGATGACGGGTCGGGCGAAGAATCGGATCGCCTGGGCGGGCGGCTGGCATTATGCCCACAATAATCAACGCTACGAGGAATTAATCCCGCGGCTTTCGAACGTCGATCGCTTTTATGTCCGTCTGCCTCGTTTTTGGCCGTTGCGGGGGATCCGACGGAGGATTTGGCTGCCACTTGTAGTCCGCTGGGTGGGAATGAGATACCCGCTGCTTTTTTGCACCGACTGGCGCCAGATACGAATGGTGCGCGCCCGCGTCGTGTGTGATCTCGACGATCCGGTCTTTTCGGTTGAAGAGATCTCCGCATTAAATCTTCCCAATGTGGCCGCCGTGGTAACCACCACCGAGCTAGTCCGGAAGAATCTCCAGGAAGCGGGGGTGCGTAGCCCGATCGAGGTCATACCGCAAGGTGTCGCGATCGGACGGGTGGATCCGGACCGCGTGCGCGCCCTCCGGCGGCAATATTCCCCGGACCCGGATGAAGTCATTGTCGGATTGCATCAGCCGCATTTCGATTTTGCGTCCGAACTGCCGGCCGGATCGGTGGAACAGATGTACGCCGTGGATAATCTGCTGAATGCGATGATGAGGGCGCGCGAGGAGAATCCGAGACTCGTCCTGTGGCTGGTGGGTCAGCCGAGTCCGAAGGTCGCTGCGTTCGCCGCCGATCACAGCTGGGTTCGTTTGATCGGATACCAACCGCGAGCTGCATTGATGGAGTATGTATCGGTTTTTAACATTGGAGTCTACCCGCGCATCCTGGATCTGAAAGGACGCAGTAGCGTCAAGGTGTTGGAATACATGGCCTGCGGCGTTCCGGTTGTGGGCTTCGATGTGGAAGAGATGCGAATCGCATTGGAAGCGGAAGCGGGGATTTCGGTTGCGGACATCGACTCCTTCGCGAAAGCGCTGGCGTCGTTGGGCGAAGATGGGGCGCGGCGGGAGCGGTTATGCGCGAACGGGAAGCGGACGGCTCAGACGTACGCCTGGTATGCGATTTCAGAAACATATCGGGAAATGTTAGACCGATATAGCGGCCTCGTTCCCGGAAAACGGGAAAATATCGCATGAACGTCATTCACCTGTTGAAAGCCACCGGCATCGCCGGAGCCGAGACCCATCTCCTGGCCCTTCTCCCCGCACTGCGCGGACAGGGGATCAATTGCGGCGTCATTTTGTTGGAGGACCCGCGCCGAGAGCAACGCGATTTCCGGGAACGTCTGGAACGGAGCGGCGTACCGGTTCATTCGTTGCCTATCCGCTGGCACATCGATCCGGGGCTTCCCGCCCGGCTGGAGGATCTTCTTCGCGAGGAACCGTTCGACATCCTGCACGCACATCTTCCGCATGGGGAAGTCTATGGCGAGTTTGCGATGAGATCGTTTCCCTCTGGAAAGTTTGTCATCTCCCGGCATAACGACGACCGCTTCCGGCGCACTTTGCCGATGCGTTGGGTATTCACGCCGTCCCTCCGGCGCGCCGATCGGATTGTTGCGATCTCCCAATCCATCCGCCGCTTTCTGATTGACGTCGAGCGTGCACCCGCCGAAAAAATCGAAGTCATTCCCTATGGACTGGACGCTGAAGCGTTCGCGCGGGAGGCTCATCCCGGCGCCTTCCGCCGGGAGATCGGAGCGGGGGAAAATCCGTTGGTGGGATTCATCGGCCGGATGACGGCTCAGAAGGGCGTCGATATATTGTTGCGGGTGTTTGCCCGAGTCGAACGGCGCCACTCGACAGCGAAATTAATTCTGGCGGGAGACGGACCCGATCGCCAAGGTTTGATGCGCTTGGCCAAATCCCTCGGTCTGCAGAGAGTGGTGTTTCTCGGGTGGCGCACCGATGCTGCCGATATCCTGGCGGATATCGATCTGCTGGCGATTCCCTCGCGCTGGGAGGGATTCGGCCTGGTCGCGTTGGAAGCCATGGCCTTGGGGAAACCGATTGCGGCGTCGAAAGTTTCCGCGCTTCCGGAGATTGTGTTGCAGTCTGAAACTGGGTTATTGCTGACACCCGGCAGCGTAGAGGAGTGGGCGGACGGGATCATCGCAATCCTATCCGATCCAAAACGAGCGGTCGAAATGGGCCGCGCCGGAAGGGACCGGGTGCGGAAGGAATTTCCCGTGGAACGCATGGCGCGGCGGACGGCAGGGGTCTATCATATGTTGACGGACAACCCGCACGGGGGCAAGGCGTGAACCGGATCTGCTTCAAGGAGAGGAAGCCGTGGAATTCTTCGCGCCTTGTCTCCGTGAGAGGCCGGGGGATGCGGAACTTCTAAAAGGAGAATCCTCGCATGAGATTGGTGTCTTCGGCGCATGGAGTAATAAAGCGGGCCTATCTGGGTTTTCAACCCCGTGCCGTCGTTTTGATGTATCACCGGGTTGCGGGTGCGGTTGCCGACCCCTTCAA
>JBEKDW010000198.1:0-5024 GCA_050014155.1 Anaerolineales bacterium | reverse complement strand
TGGCCGGTCAGGTCAACTTCCAGTCCCACATTGATGGCCACCATCTTCTCGTGCTGTCCGATGATGTAAGGATCGTTGACATATTCGGTGGGGTAGAACTCAAAAAAGGGATTATTGTCGATGTAGTCGTACAGCTTGCGGGAACCCATGCAGAAACTGGCGACCACCTTGCCCCGGTTGAGAGTTTTTTTGGCGCCGGTGATCGCGCCGCACTCGACCAGGTCGAGGATCCAATCCCCGAACATCTCGGTATGGATCCCCAGATCCTTTTTATCGCGCAGGCTTTCCGCCACAACCTGGGGAACCCGGCCGATACCGCATTCGATCGTGCTGCCGTCCTCGATCAGGCGGCCGATATGCTGCCCGATCCGCCGCATCACATCATCCGGCTCCGGCAGGGTCACTTCGACCAGTTCCTCGTCGTAGGGCACCAGAATTTCGATGTCGTTGACGTGGATGAAGCTGTCGCCGAAGGTGCGCGGCATGCGCGCATTGACCTGGGCAACGACGTACTTGGCGTTGGCCGCCGCGGCCTTGACCACATCCACCGAAACGCCGAGGCTGCACAGGCCTCCGGCGTCCGGCGGGGAGACGCTGATCAGCGCCACGTCGATCGGGATCCGTCCCCGGTCAAATTCGCGGGGAATCTCGGAAAGAAAGATGGGGGTGTAATCCCCGACCCCGGTCTCAATCGATTCTCTTACATTATCACCGATGAAAAACGTGTTTAGGCTGAACCGGTCCCGGTAGCGTGGCTCCAAATACGGGGTCTTGCCCATCGTCAGGATGTTGAGAATGCGAACGTCCCGGACTTCCTCGCAATATTCCACCAGCGCGTTAACCAGGTATTGCGGCCCCCCGCAACCGGATCCGATAAAAACGCTGTCGCCCGATTGCACCAAACGCATGGCTTTGGCCGCGGTGCCGATTTTATCTTGGTACTTCGTTTTCCAATCGAACGTTTGCATGAATGCTCCCGACAAAAAAGCCTATTCTTTTTCCACGCTCATCCGGGCATCCACCGCGATCGGCACCGTTCCCTCCGGGCCGACCACGTATGGGTTGATGTCCAGCTCTTGGATCTGGGGGAATTCGGTTACAAGTTGCGAAAGCCGCTGGAGCCCCTCGGCGATCGCCTCGATATCCACGCCTTCCTCGCCCCGCACGCCCTGCAGCATCTTGTATGTGCGCGTGCCCATCAGCATCTGCTTGGCCTCGTCCGCGGTCAGCGGCGCCAGATAGAACGAGACGTCCTTCATCACTTCCACCATCGTTCCGCCCATGCCGAACATCATCAGCGGCCCGAAGCGCGGATCGCGGTTCATGCCCAAAATGACCTCGCGCACGCCCTTGCACATCTGCTGGACGAATACGCCCAGGATCTGCGCCTGCGGAACTTTGCGCGGGATCCGGTACATCATCAGGTCGAAGGCGTCCATCACTTCCTGGGCGTTTCGCAGCCCCAGCTTGACGCCGCCCACATCCGATTTGTGGATGATGTCCTGGGACCAGATTTTTAGCACAACCGGGTAGCCGATCTGGTCGGCGATGTTGGCCGCCTGTTCGGGCGTCGTGGCCAGCGCCCCTTTGGGCGTGACGAATCCGTAGGCATCGAGAATTTCCTTGGCGTCGGACTCGCCCACTTCGCGCATCCCCTGGCGGATGTGGCGTTCGATGATGATCTCCACCTTGTGCCGGTTGACCGGGAAGAGTTTAACCACCCGCTTGGGCTTGTTCTGCCAACGGACATGCCCGGTCATTGCCTTGATCACATCCACGGCGTCTTCCGGCGAAAAATATTGCGGGATGTTTCCGGCTCGCAGAATGCGCAGCGCTTCGGCGATTTTCTGGGCCCCGATGAAGCAGGCTAAAACCGTTTTTTGCGGCTTCTTGCGGACGATGCGGACGATCGCCTCGGCCGTCGGGCTGCATTCGGTCATGGCCTGCGGGGTCAGCACCACCAGCGCGATGTCCACGCCCGGATCGTCCAGCGCGGTGTCGAGAGCGAATTCGTAGCGGTCGGCCAGCGCGTCTCCCAGCACGTCGACGGGATTGTGAATGTTAGCCGCGGCCGGAAGAAAGGAAGCCAACTTATCCATGGTGGCTTGGGCAAGCTTGGCAAAACCCAGACCCTCCCGCTCGATCGCATCGGCCGCCATGATCCCGGGCCCGCCGGCGTTGGTGATGATCACCACATTGTTCCCGATCGGCAACGGCTGCATGGCGAACGCTTCGGCGTAGTTGAATTGCTGCTCGATGGAATTGCAGCGGATGATCCCCGCGCGTTCGAACCCCGCCTCGTAGGCGGTCTCGCCTCCGGCCATGCTGCCGGTATGGCTGGTGGCGGCTTTGGCGCCGACGGAGGTTCCGCCCGATTTAATCAGCAGGATGGGTTTGGTGTTGGAGATCAGTTCGGCCCGGCGGACGAAGGAGTTGCCGTCGGTGATGCTCTCCAGGTAACCGGCGATCACCCGGGTCTCGTCGTCCTCGCCCAAGGCGGCGACCAGATCCAGTTCGTTCACATCGATTTTGTTACCGATGCTGACGAGTTTGCTGAACCCGATGCCGGACGCATTGGCCATATCCAGGATCGCAGCGAGCAACGCCCCGGATTGCGAGAGATAGCCGATCCCGCCCACCGCGGGAAGGTCCCCGCCGAAGCTGGCATTGATGTGCCGCGAGGGTGCGATCAACCCGAGACAGTTCGGGCCGATGACGCGGATGCCGTACTGGGTGGCGGTCTGCAGCACCCGTTCTTCCAGCGCCAGCCCGTCCTTGCCAACTTCCTTGAAGCCGGCGGTGATGATAATGACGGCTTTAACGCCCACTTTGCCGCATTGGATCATGATCCCCGGCACCACCGGCGCCGGAACAACGATAACCACCAGGTCCGGCACGTCGCCGATCGACGGCAGGTCCGGGAAGCACTTAAGCCCCTCGATGACATCCGCCTTGTTATTGACCGGGTAGAGCTTGCCGGGAAAGCCGGCCTGGATCATGTTATGGAGGATTTCGTATCCGACTTTGGTTTTTTGGGAGGAAGCGCCAACGATGGCGACCGACTGCGGGTTAAAAAATTTCTCAAGACTCATAACGATCCTCTGGGAACCTTTCCGGCTTAAAAGCGCGGTATTCTACCACAGCCTGATACCTGCGCAAAGGTACACAGGCGCAAAGGTCCATTAAAGTATACCGCTATTCACCTGCAAATATGAGGAGGTTGGGGGAAAAACCTGGCGAGGAAATAAATCTCCCGGAACGGGCAAGGATGCGGTTGCGGCATCCGGGGTGTTGTCTCAGACGGGTTATGACCGCGATAGCGGATTCATGTGGCGGGAGAGTATTGTCCCGCGCTCGAATAATATCCGCATTCCGTCGCGGATCACGCGTTGCGTGCCCTCGTCGAGGGGCTCCTCCGCCCATTGCCGGGAGCCGATGCCGTATTCCACCTCGCGCCCGTCGCCGTACCAGACGCGCAGCGAGGTTATCCTGCCGTAGGGCTCCGTCCGACGTCGCTGGACGGTCCCGAATTGCGCCGACCAATCTTCGTCCGCAAAATATTTTTCCGGATTCTCCACCAGCAGGACGAGATCGATGTCGGAATCCTTCCGGACCTCCCATCGGGCGTGCGAACCTACCAGCGCGACGGCAAGGATGTCCTCACGGGCACGCGCCCATTCTGCGAGCTCCCGTATGAATTGTTCAATGTCTCCGGTGGTTTTACCCATCCGATGTTTTAGCGATAGAGACCGCGATGGAAATATCCCCGGGGCAATCCCAATCTGCCGGGGAAAGTTTATAAAAGTTTCTTTTTATCCTTACTTCTCCAGTGGGGGGCTTCCTCCGAGGCCTTGCCTCCCTGCTCCCGGTAAACGCCCGGGAGGGCTTCGGAAACTCCCGCCGGAGTTTCATCCTTTTGAGGGGTCTCATCTTTCGAAATCAACCGGATGTACCGCTTGGTCAATTCCATCTCATCGCTGGTGGTGAACAAACGGATATTCTTGGGGTACGTCTCTTCCGGAAAATCGCTTGCCGTGGGCCGGAAATTTCCCTGCGGAAGGATCCCGGAAGCCGCGCGCCGCGAAATTCCTCCGGCCGGAATAAATTTTGCGGCGATCCCGCCAAAAAAACCGCGCCTCTCGCCCGGCGCTTTCGAGGAATAATCCAAATCCGATTCACCCGCGGATTGCAGATTGATCCCGCAATATGGACAATATTTTATGCTGCGAACGACACCGAGGCTTTTAAAACAGTACGGACACCGATATCTGTCAACCGACAGCACCGCCAGCGCAATCGATGCGACGAGTAGCAGGCCGCCGGCGATAAGGAAAATTTTTTCTCCGAAAGTGCCAAACGCCCCTCCCGACAACCAAAGACAGGAAAGGGAAACCAACAACAGGATGACTGCAAGAAATTGGCTTATTTTTGCGAATTGGTGTCGACGGGAATATTCATCGATCACGTCTGTTTCGTTCATATTGGCCTCGCGGAGGAATCTATTTCTCAACGGATAGCAAATATTATACATGATGCCGGGTCTTCCCCGGAGACCGGATGGATGAGCAATGTATTAAAAAGCACTCCCGCCGTCGTACGGCCCACCAATTGCCCCGGCCGGTCCCGTGTTTATACTGTGAATAATTAATGAGGAATGAGAAAATACGACGGCAGTTTTGTGGGAGGTAGGGACTCGGGTAAAGTAGGATCCTTTCAAGCACCGGTATTTTCGGACCACGCGGCTCTCTTTTTGTACCATTTGGGGAGCGTGGGAAAACCAGTAATGGACGTTTCCATCGGAAACCTCCAATCGAATCTTGCAAGGTGTGGAATTCACTGGCGGGAAGGAGAACCTGTTGGAAATCTGTTGTATATAAAAACCTTGAGCATAGACATCAAACACGGGCCTATCTATTTCTTGAATTACAGATGATTAACGCGCCGATGATGCCCGGTACCCAACCCAGGATGGTGAGTACCGTCACGATTACGATGGACCCGCAACCCTTGTCCAGGACCGCCAG
>JBEKDW010000197.1:0-5054 GCA_050014155.1 Anaerolineales bacterium | reverse complement strand
ATGCGTTGTCTCTGTGTCCGTAATGAGTAATAGCATCAAGGGCAATTTCGACCATTGTGTTTTGGGCAGTTCGTCGCAGCTTGTATATCTCGGAATCTGTGTTCAGAATGTGATCTTCTCCGCGCGGGTTGTCATACACCGCAAGGACGCTGCCCCTGTCCATCCCGAAATGCTCCGCGACGGCGAATGTGGCGGCCGTCTCCATATCCACCGCTGAAAAACCAAGCCCGACCCAACGATCGATGTCTGCTCTGCTCTCTGCAAAGAGTGCGGACGTTGTGTATATCCGGCCGCGCGCAATGGGAATGCCGTGACGGCTATTGTCCGGTATATCGGAAAACATTACCGTTGCGGCCACCGTTTTCCCATTCGTTTTGTAATATTGCGACGCGCCCTCGCCGCAATACGCCTCTTCGGAAACGAATAGATCACCCGTCTTCAGACCTTCTCCAAAACCGCCGCAGGTTCCGATCTGGATAACGAGACGGGCACCGAGAACGCCAAACAGGTGCACAACCTCGGCGGCCATCGGGGCGCCGTAGACGGAGGCATAGGCAACACAAATATCACCAAGCATTCCGACAAGTAAGTCATCTAAAAGTCCATTGGGGGATCCGATTTCGAGCACCTGGCTGAAGCGTTGTCGCATGGCCGTGTACCGTGTCTTCAGGTTCCTCGTTCCCCATAGGAGCATTGCTTGCGGGACCCGATTCCGGGGGATTCCCAGCATCTTCATCCAATCATCTTTGGTCAATTCACCGAGCATTGTGAATTAGTGTCTCCCGGTAAAGCGAACGGGCAGGGTACTTACCACAATCAAGCGCACCATCGAACCTGTCTCTCGATTATATTGCGTCTCCTCAGGGTTCATGCGAACCTACTATGCCAAGCCAGTGAGGCTGATCATGATGCAGAGGGAACGGAAACCGGCGGTAGAAGAATCATTCTTTTTTCTCCCACCCCAACAGTCCCAGAATATATTCCACGATCTTTTCCGGCGGATGGGCAACGTCGACGACCCATGCATCCACCGGCTCCTCCAACGCGTCGAACTGGCTGCGCAGCATCTCCGGCTTCATATAATGATCCGGACGGTTCTGAATCCGCGCCCGGATCAGCTCGTAGCTTCCTTTAAGATAAACCACCCGCACGCCCGGGATGCCTGCAAGCAGCACGTCGCGATAGCGCTGCTTGAGTGCGGAGCAGGCCAGGATCGGGTGCCGCCCTGCGCGCAGCGACCCGGCGAGCAGATCGTGGAGCCGCGCAAGCCATGGCGCGCGGTCGCCGTCGGTGAGCGGGACGCTCGCAGTCATCCGAGCGACGTTCTCCGGCGAGTGATAATCGTCGCCGTCGAAAAAATCCCACCCCAAACGGCCGGCGAGCATTTTTCCTACGGTGGTTTTTCCGCTTGCGGAGACGCCCATGACAATCAATCCGGCGGCTGTCATTCCACCTCCCGTAACTCCGCGTCTATTGCAATCGATACAATATTTCCCCCGCGTCGGGAACGTACAGGATCCCCTCGGCCTCGCGGTTCTTCCATTCTTTGGGGCGAACCGACGCCGGATCGAGATATCCCAGATTCAGCCGGGTGCAATCTTTGGCGGAAATTCCGCTCGCCAGCGTCACGCGCACGTTCGGGCGCTCCACGCCGTTTTCCATCCGCCCGCTCCCGCGCAGGTGGGTGCTGTGCGCCAGCACCACCGGCGGAATATTCCGGAACCGGTCCCATTGTTCCAGAAAATACGCCAGGGTATGGTAGCCGATCTCGAAAATGTGCTTCCCGTGCGTCTTGCTTACCGTGTCGAGGAAGGGAGCGTAGATGACGATCTCGGCTCCCTGCGACAAGACCGGCTCCAGCTTGTACATCGCTTTGGCGGCCGTCCAGAGTTCGTCGTAGATCGGCCCGGGGCAGGATAGCACCCGCCGATAGGGATGATCACAGCGGCGGATATGCCGCTGAGCGGAAAGATCGGCGGCCGCGCTCCAGGCGGAAAGCATGTCCCCGATGAAGACCCCCGCCAGGCCGTTTCCTTCCACCACAAGCGCCAACAGCGTTACGGGAATGGATAATTTGGCTGCAGCGGCGTGGATCAGCGCACGCACGGGGGTTTCTTTTATCCCGATCGTTGCGGGAATCCCACCAAGCGCTCCCAGCCAGTGGGTGACGTTGATCATTTGGGGACCCGACACGCCGGGGAAAAAGTATTTCGCCCCGCCCGAGAAACCCGCCACCTCGTGGGGAACCACCGGGCTGACGACGAGGATGTGGTCGTATTCCAACAGCGCCCGGTTGACGCGCACGTCGACATTCCCCGCCAGCGAAGGATGCCAGCAATCGCCGGCGAGCGCGCGGACTTCGTCGCCGGTTATCACCCCTAGCGTTGCCAATGCGGAGGTATTTGCCCAATCATGACTGGTCAATCCCACATTCCGGTAGGTCCCGCGCCGTTCCGCCTGGCTGATGCCCACCAGGCGGCACAGCCTTTCCTCGCTCAGTGCGGGATGCGTGCCGAGCGCGACCAGAAAATCAAGTGACCGCGAGTCACTTAGGATATCGACCAGCGTTTGGAATAGGAATGGAAGCGGCAGGGAACGGGTGTGATCGGGGATCAAAACGAGAAGGCGCCGGTTGCGGAAGGATCCCGCCAAGGCGGAATGTAGTATCTGGCGAACGGAATCGTTTGCAAGTAAGTTTCCGGGGAAGGCGACTGTGGACGTGAAAGTCATATTCCTCCACACCGATCTTCGGATTTCGGATGAATCCGAATGGGAAGCGCCAACCTTATTCCGACAATACCATGATCCCAATAATACAATCAAACTGCCGTAGGTCGAAACCCGCGTTTAAAACGGTTGTGAAGGGAAAATTAAATGGAGCCAAAAGAACCTCCAGTTTATACCTGTTGGAAAGGTCAGCCCTTGTAGTCCGTAAAAGAAAAAACCTACCTTTCAGTAGGTTTTCAATCGGGGCGGGCAGATTTGCTTGCCCTCGCAAAGCGGGGGCCCGCCCCGGCCAGACCACCGGGCGGTCCGGGGAACCCCGACCTTAGATGAATTCAAATTCGATTTCCCTCCGTTCTCCGATCTTGGTCTTTGCGATTGCGCCAATATAAATTTTGCCGGTCGGGGCAAGCTGCCGAATCTAAAGAAAAAACCTACTTCTCAGTAGGTTTTCTGTCGGGGCGCCCAGATTTGAACTGGGGACCTCACGGTCCCGAACCGTGCGCTCTAGCCGAGCTGAGCCACGCCCCGTAAGGAGGGCATTATATCGTCCTGATTCCTTGACGGCAAGGAGCGGGATCAGTGCGGTTTTTGGCCGTTGCCCGAGGATTTCGGCTGGCGCGCCGGCAGCCGGATGCAAAAACGGCTGCCCTTGCCCTCCACGCTTTCCACATCGATCCGGCCGTGGTGCAGCTCGGCCATGGATTTGGAAACCGAAAGTCCAAGGCCCAGCCCGCCCCGGTGCCGGGTCATATGATTTTCCACCTGGTAAAACCGTTCGAAAATTTTCCCGATTTTCGCCGACGGGATGCCGATCCCATCGTCCACCACTTCGAGGTCGACGTATCCGGCGCGCTCGGCGGCATCCGCTTCCTCGGCGTAGGCCGCCACCAATACGTGCCCGCCCGTATTGGTGAATCCGATCGCGTTATCGATCAGATTCCCGAGCGCGATCTGCATTTTCTGCCGGTCGGCCTCCACCAACAGACCGCCTGGTTTGCATTCGGTATCCAGGGAGAGATATTTTTCCTTGGCGGCCGCTTTGAACTTCACCGTCACCTCGTCTAGGAATTCCTTCACCGGGAACACCTGCAGGTTGACGCGGGTCACCCCCTGGTCGGAATGCGTCAGTCGCGAAAGCTCCTCGAGGATGTCTTTGAGACGCTCGGCGGCGCGGATGATCACCGACAAGTGCTCGGCCACATCCGGCGTGGCACCGTCCTGCAGGTAGGCCGCGTGCCCCAGGATCAAGCCCAGCGGGGTCCGGAATTCGTGCGAGGCGATGGCGATAAAATCCCCCTTCATCTGGTCCAGGCTGGCCAGTCGTTCGTACTGGGTTTGTACCTGGTGGAGCAACCGCGCGTTTTCAATAGCCACCGCTGCCTGCGCCGCCAGGGTCTCTAGGACAGAGACATCATCTCCGGTATAATGCACCCCGCCGCGTTTGTTGAGCGCCTCCAGCACCCCGATCGGCTGTTCGTGAAACACCAGCGGCACGGCCAGCATCGACCGGGTGGCCAAGCCGACCTGCTCGCCCACCGACCGGTAAAGCCGCGGATCCTTGTTGCCTTCCTGGACCACGATCGGCCGTTTTTCGCGGAAAACTTGTCCGGCGATGCTCCGGTCGAGCGGGACGGTCATCGATTGCAGGGAGGTTTTTTGGAACCAGGGGGAAGCGGCGAAGCGGAGTTGTTGGATTTCCGGATCGTACAGCAGGAGCGATGCGACCTCGCTGTCGGTCAGTTCGGACGCGACGTCGACCACCGTCTGGAGAAGGGGCTCCAGGTCCAACGTAGAGGAAAGCACGCGGTTGGTTTCCAGCAGGCGTTCCAACCGGTGAATTCTGTCTGTCGGGGAATAAAGAGGAGCGGTCATTGCATCGGCGACCGGATTATAGCATAGCGAGATGTGTGCCAAAGAATTAATTCACCATAAAAAGAGAAAACGCAAGGAGGATGGTACTATGTCTGAGTCCGAGAAGAAAGTGCGCGTGGCGATCATCGGCGTGGGGAATTGTGCTTCCTCTTTAGTGCAGGGCGTTGAGTTCTACCGAAACGCCAAAGACGACGAGAGAATCCCGGGGCTGATGCACGCCAACCTAGGCGGGTATCGCATCCGCGACATTGAATTTTCCGCGGCTTTTGACGTAGTGGAAGGCAAAGTGGGGAAGGACCTGTCGGAGGCGGTTTTTGCCTATCCGAATAACACCATAAAATTCAGCGACGTCCCGCACATCGGGGTAACAGTGGCGCGCGGGATGACCCACGACGGCCTCGGTCTGTATCTCTCCAAGATTCTCAAGAAGGCGCCCGGCCCCACCGCCGACATCG
>JBEKDW010000196.1:0-5080 GCA_050014155.1 Anaerolineales bacterium | reverse complement strand
CCCTGCGTGTTGAGCCGCTCGCCGATCAGCAGCGGCGGCGGGGATTGCCGCATCGTCACCGCCCGCATCGCCGAGGAAAGTTCGGGCGCCACCGTTACCACGCGCTGGAGCCGCGAACGCCCGCCGACGAGTTCCACCAGCCGCTTGAGATGCTCGGGTGTTGTGCCGCAGCAGCCGCCGACCACGTTCGCGCCGAATTTTTCCGCAAACTCGGCCAGCGCGCGCGCAAACGGTTCCGGCTCGAGCGTATACACCGCCCGGCCGTCGATGTTCAGCGGCATGCCGGCGTTGGGGATGGCGGAAATGAATTTGGCTGAATGTTCGCACAGGTAACGCACCGGCTCGCGCATATGCTCCGGGCCGGTGGAGCAGTTCAAGCCGATCACCTCGACCGGCAGACGTTCGAGAACCGCGGCCACGGCGGTGATGTCGGTGCCCAGCAGCATGCAGCCGGTGGTATCCAGCGTCACCTGGGCTTGGATCGGCACGCGCTTGCCGGTTTCGGCGAACGCCTTGTGCGCACCGAAGATCGAGGCTTTCAATTCGAGCAGGTCCTGCGACGTCTCGAGCACGATCGCGTCCGACCCGCCTTCGATCAGCCCCACCGCCTGCTCGCGGGCGATGTCAACCAGTTCGTCGAAGGAGACGTTCGACAGTTCCGGATCCTCCGAGGAGGGCAGCTTGCCCGTCGGGCCGATCGTGCCGACCACGAAGCGCGGTTTGGCGGAGGTGGAAAATTCGTCCGCCGCTCGGCGGGCCAGCGTCGCAGCCGCGCGGGTGATCTCATGGACTTTATCCTCTAGGCCATATTCCTTCAGCGTGATCCGGTTGGCGCGGAAGGAGCAGGTGATGATCACGTCCACGCCGACCTCGAGGAAGGAGCGGTGCACACCCGTAATCACCGAGGGCTTGACCAGCGTGAGGTAATCGCTCAAACCCTCCAAGACCCGCCCGCCGTAATCCTCGGCCGTCAGGTTGAGCTTCTGGATATTTGAGCCCATCACGCCACCGTGCACCAGCACGCGCTGAGCCAGAGCGTCGAGATATCTGCGTTCGAAGATCATAGTACGCTCCTGCCGACCTAACCTATCCTCCTCACCCCTGCACCCCTCTCCCCCTCCCCATTGATGGGGAGGGGGAGAGGGGCCGGGGAGTGGGGGAGAGGTCAGATCGCCGAATAAAAAAACCTCTCAGGAAGAGAGGTTAATACTACCTTCGCTCCTCATCTTCCAGAATGCCCGGCGGTAATGCCGGGTTTCTGCCGGAGTTGGCACCTTTCCCGCTTGCACGGGGCGGTTGCCGAGGCTTCATCGGGCCGGTCCCTCCGCCTCTCTGGATGAGCCGGCGGGCCGGGGCCCGCCGATGGATTGAGGATAATTTTATCACAGGCGATCCGATCCTTTCCGAAGGTCGGCGAAGAGTAAAATATCCAGCATGCATACCGCGAACAACTCCGAGACTCGCCGGATATTCCACATCGCCTTTCCGTATAGCCTGCTGGTTATCGCAGCCGATATCCTCGAAGGCCCGGCTTCGATGTACTCCGGCGCGAATGGCCGGAAGGGATTTTCCATCAGCGAGGGAGTATGATGACTGAGCCGCCGATCCGCGCCGTGATCCTGGATATGGACGGGTTGATGCTCGACACCGAGGGGATGTCGCGCACCGCCTGGCAACGGACGCTGGCCGAGTGGGGTTTGACCCTCTCGGATGAAAAATATCTTGAGCTCATTGGACTAACATTATCCGACGTCGGCGTGAAAATGCGGTCCTGGTATGGAGCCGACATTCCATATGATTCGATTTACATACGTAAACTCGCGCTGGTGGATGAGATCATCGCCACAGAGGGTATCCCCCAAAAACCGGGCCTGCGCCTGTTCCTCGCCGCCGTGGACTCGCTCGGCCTGCGCAAGGCGGTAGCCACATCGACCGCCCGCGAGCGGGCGATTTACAAATTGAAAGTCGCAGGCGTTGAGGCCAAGTTTGAAACCTTCGCGGGCGGTGACGATGTTGCGCGCGGCAAGCCCGCCCCGGATATCTTCCTGCTCGCCGCCGAGCGGCTGGGTGTGCCGCCGGAGGAGTGCTTGGTCTTCGAGGATTCCGATCCGGGCGTGCTGGCCGCGCAGGCCGCCGGGATGCGCGTGGTGGTTATCCCGGATCAAAAACCCCCATCGCCGCAAGCGGCTGCTGCGGCCTGGCAAATCCTGCCGGATCTGGCCGCAGCCGCCCACAAACTTCCGCAATGGATTAACAGTGCGGCCTGAGCGGGTTCCTGTTTATCGGAGTATGGTCAAAACGGAAAAGCGGCGAGACGGAAAAATAAAACGTATCAATCCATGTATATATTTTTATTTCGCATCGTCGAAATTTCTCCCCGAAGATTCACGGACAGCCCGGCAGGAATCGCGGATCACCAGTTCCGTCGGTAGTTCGATGCGTTCTCTTTTGCCCTCCGGATTGCGCATGATCTCCAGCAGCATCTGCGAAGCCACGCAGCCCATCTTTTCCAACGGTTGGCGCACGGTGGTGAGCGCCGGGTGCACGTGCGCCGACTGGTAAATATCGTCGAAACCAACCACCGATACATCCTCGGGAACGCTCAGTCCCCGTTCCCTTACGGCGTCCATTACGCCCATCGCCATAACGTCGTTCGAGGCGAACACGGCCGTCGGGGGGTTTTTTAGACTTAAAAAGTGCAACCCAGCGTGGTAGCCATCCGGCTGGGCGAAGGTGCCCTCGAGAATCAACTCCGCATCCTCGGCGATGTGATTGGTCCGCAACGCCGATTGGAAGCCCTTCAGCCGGTCTTGCGCCGACTTTAAATCCACCCATCCCGTGATGAACCCGATCCGCTTGTGGCCCAGGCCGATGAGGTATTCGGTAGCCTCGTACGCACCCTGCCAGTTGGCCGCGCTCACCGACGCGGAATCCTTGCCCGTGCCCTGATGGTCGATGAACATAAAGGGGAATTTCCGCCTCACGAGCGTGCCGACGAAATCGGAAGGATTGCGCGGGAGCACCAGCAATAGGCCGTCAGCCATACCCTGGAGGCAGGCAGCCACGTAGTCTGCTTCCTTCTTGGCGATGCGGTGCGTGGTGTACAGGATGATGCCGTAACCCCCGAGTGCCAACTCGGCATCCGCTCCGCGCATGATCTCTCCGATGTATTCGGTGCCTAGGTCCGGGACCAGCACACCGACTGTTCCGGATTTCCCCCCGGCGAGGATGCGCGCCTGGCGGTTTGCCACGAAGCCGAGCCGGTCGATCGCACGCAGGACGCGCTCGCGGGTTTCCGCCTTGACGTGTTTATCCTCGTTGAGGACTCTCGAAACAGTCCCAAAGGAAACCCCCGCCTCCTTAGCGACGTCCAGGATGGTGATATTTTCGGAGGAGCGATTAGACGTCCGGCTCATTATTGTCTCGTCCAGCGGTATCAGACGGTTTTTTCCCAAGGGTATTCGATTTACTGGAATTGCTGCAACAGGAACAGAAAAATTGTACCTGAGATTGAGTAAATTCTGCCATCCTTTTTCCCTTCAAGCTAAACCTGCCAGCCGCTCCGATCTTGGATCGATGGGGGCGATCTTCGAAAAATGTTGCTCCCGAAAGCACCGTTCCCTTTGGGGACATCCCTTTGGCCCGCTCGTTCCGACCGGATTATCCCAAGTGATTGACATTTGTCTGCCCGCCCGGTAAGATATCTCCATTATCAACCAACTATTTCAGCAGTCGCTGCTTCTGTCATTTGCTAGAGCCTCGCTCGAACCCCTGACATCCGCTTGACTTCTGAAGAAAAGGATCAACAGTGAGTTTTCAGCAATTCAACCTCGATCCGCGCCTGATGACGAGGATCCATCGCGCCGGCTATCACGAGCCGACCGCCATTCAAAACAGCGCCATCCCGCCGGCCATCGCCGGACACGATCTGATCGGAACGGCGCAGACCGGAACCGGCAAAACAGCCGCGTTCGTCCTGCCCATCCTGCAGCGGTTGCTGCCCGGCCCGCGCAAATGCACACGTGCTTTGATCGTCACCCCCACGCGGGAGCTGGCCGAGCAGATCCACGAGGTCATTCGCGCCTTGGGGGCGGAAACGGGATTGCGCAGCGCCACGATCTACGGCGGTGTCGGCCCGGCGCCCCAAATCAAGGCACTCCACGACGGGGTGGAAATCCTCGTCGCCTGCCCCGGTCGCCTGCTGGATCTGGTCCAACAACGCCACGCCCGCCTCGACAAAGTAGAAGTGCTGGTCCTGGACGAAGCCGACCGGATGCTCGATATGGGTTTCCTGCCCGATGTAAAACGCATCCTGGCGCTTCTTCCCGTCCGGCGGCAGACGATGCTGTTTTCGGCGACCTTCCCGCCCGAGATCGAACAGCTGGCGGCCAAAACACTAACCCATCCGCAGCGGATTGCGATCGGCCTTCACGCTCCGGTGCAGACGGTCGCGCACGCCTTGTTTCCAGTCCCGCAGCATTTGAAAACCGCACTGCTGCTTACCCTGCTGCGGCGCACCGACACGGAATCGGTTCTGATTTTCACGCGCACCAAGCACCGCGCGGAGAAACTGGCGCGGCAGATCGGCCTGGCGGGCTTCCGCGCGACGAGCCTGCACAGCAACCGCACGCAAGGGCAGCGCCAGACCGCGCTCAACGGGTTCAAAGACGGCCGGTACCAGATCATGGTCGCCACGGATATCGCCGCCCGCGGGCTGGACGTGGAGAATATCTCGCACGTGATCAACTTCGACATGCCCGACACCGCCGACGCTTACATCCACCGCATCGGCCGGACCGGCCGGATGGAACGGACCGGCGATGCATTCACGCTGGTTACCGCCGAGGATAGCGATCTGGTCCGCACCCTCGAAAAAATCATGGGCAAGCCGCTTCCACGGCGGACGATGGACGACTTCGATTACAAAGCCGCGCCACCTCCCAAGCCGGCGACTCCTTTCCAAAAGCCGCATAACGCTGCTTCCGCGAGGAAGCCCAAAGCAGGGGCAGTAAAACCGGCGCATTCCGGCTGGGGAAGAAAAGCGAATTTTTGAAAAATTCTACTGCGTCGCCAGCGAGGG
>JBEKDW010000195.1:0-5121 GCA_050014155.1 Anaerolineales bacterium | reverse complement strand
TACGCGGCTTTGATAATTTGTCAGTACCCAGGGAGTGAGCGAGGGCAAGGGGCTTAGGCAAAATGCCCCGTCTCGTTTGCCGGGACGAACCCCGGCGTCCAAATGGTTTTCCCGCAGCACCTTGCCGGCAAGATCCGCAAAGGAAGGATCGAATCGCGCGAGGCTTCCCCGCACGAGACTCCAGGCTTCGTCGAATTCGTACTTTTTTTCGGAGGCGGCAACGGGAGCATAAATGTCGTAACGGCGCAGCCGCGGCAGGCCCAGGGTGCGCGCCTTTAGCGCAAAAAAGCGTTGGAAGACAGCGGTGTTGGATTGGCATACCTCCAGCAGGAGACGGACCACTTTGTCGGGGAGGTCGTTGGCGAGATTTCGGGCCGCGATGGGGGTGGAAAACTTCCGCAAGCGGACGTTCTCGCTGCGCCAATCGCGGATGAGCGTGGAATAGATCTGGCCCAGGATCGGCCCTTCCCGGCTGTATACCTGGAACAGCGATCGATATGCCGCTTCGCGCGCCTCGGGGTGCATCGAGCGCATATACACCGTCAGTTCGCCGCGCGTGAGCGATTGTTTCCGGCCGTCCACCTCCAATTCGAATTGATACCGGTTGGTGATGGAATTGTAGAGGTTGACCAGCGCGTGGGATCCGGTGGCGTTCTTGAGATTGATAACCTTCTCTTCCCCTTCCGGGAGCGTATGGGGGCGGAAGCGGCGCATTTGTTCCAGGAAGTACCGGTATGGGCCGGAGCGCGCGAGCAGGCGCAGCGCGGCCGACTTGGGTAGCTCTTTCCACCAGGTCGAGAAAAACAACAAACGGTTTTCCAGTTCCGCCAATCGCTGCTCGGTATTGGCGTAGAACGTCATCGCGGCGGGATCCTGAGTGTTCTCTGAAAAGAACAGCTCCGCAAACGAAGCCACGCGGCGCGCCAGCGCGCGGGTCAGTTCGAGTTCTTTCAAGAGCGCGAGAAACGCCGCGGGTGACATGCGCGGCGTGAGCCGGCGCCGTTGCTTTTCGAGTGCGGCCACGCGCTTGTCCAATTCCTTGAAGGCGCGCTGGATTTCTGGGCTGTCGGGGGAGGGGAATAATTCCTTGAGAGACCATTTCGGGAGAGCGGAGTTGTTTTCCATCATCAGCCTCGTTGAACAATAAATTTCCTGCCGCCGACGCATCCCCCCCGCCTCTAATCCTCCCCCCTTCCCAGTATGGGAAGGGGGGAGGGGACATTCCCTGCAATCCTCTTCCCAGTAGGAAATCGGGCGGGGAGGTTAGGTTGGCTTTCGATTTCCTCCCGCCGTAATAATCCTATGACTTACGAAAAAATTTTTACCGTCCGGAAAGTGTCGTTACTTTTTATCCGATTTGCGGATTTGCTCCCGCAGCCGGTCGATGGAAACGCGCCGACCGGTACGGCGGTCCAACGCATACCAATGAGCCCATCCGTTGCAAGGCCCGCCGCGAAGCGCCCGGGCGATCTGGTGGATCGAACCGCGCTTGCCCTTCCATGATAGCGAACCGTCCGCGCAGATCCGGGCCCTCTCCTTCCCCTCCGGGCCGAATCGAAGCACGTCGCCCGCCGAGAGCAATCCCGCTTCCAGCAGCCGGCCGAAGGGAATGCGCGCGCGCCGCCGCGGATCGGGGGTTGAATAATATTCCGGCGTCCGATCCACGGCGGGGATTGTTTCGATTCTATGGGTTGCAGCTTTGGCGTAGGAGGAATCTTTTTCGATACCGATCCAATGACGTCCGAGCTGTTTGGCCACGGCGCCGGTGGTGCCGGTTCCGAAGAACGGATCCAGCACAAGCCCGCCGGGATTCGTGCTGGAAAGAATGACGCGGTATAAAAGCGACTCCGGTTTCTGGGTGGAATGCACTTTGCGGCCGTTAAGGCGCAACCGTTCCTTCCCGGAACAGACGGGTAGAATCCAATCCGACCGCATCTGCAATTCCTCGTTGAGCGATTTCATCGCGTGGTGGTGGAAGGTGTACCGGGCGCCGCGTTCGCGGGCCGCCCACAGCAGGGTTTCATGCGCGTTGGTGAAACGCACGCCGCGGAAATTCGGCATGGGGTTGGATTTGATCCAGACGATTTCATTGAGGATCCAATAACCGAGATCCTGCAAAATAGCGCCCACGCGATGGATGTTGTGATAGGTGCCGATCACCCACAGCGACCCGGTGGGTTTGAGCACCCGGCGGCAAGCTTCCAGCCACTCGCGTGTGAAGCGGTCGTACGCTTCGAAGGAATCGAACTGGTCCCATTCGTCGTCGACGCCGTCCACCCGCGAACTGTCGGGCCGGTAGAGTTCCTGCCGGAGTTGGAGGTTGTAGGGGGGATCGGCAAAAACCAGATCGACCGATCCGGCCGGGAAGGAGGGAAGAACCTCGCGGCAATCGCCGATAACTATTTGATCGTGGGGAATTTCCATGATGATCCGGTGATTATTCTACCCGATATACGATCCCATGACGGGGGATGGACCGAAGGGAACAGCGGCTGTATCGATCTACCGATCGGGAGGGGCGTGGAGTAAAATACGGATGAAGTTTGATGAATAAAGAGGGCAGGAAAAAGCAAGTTCAACCGATAAAAAGTCAAAGACCATCGACCATGGACCATAGACTATTGCCGATGGAACCTAGGCGATTGAATGTAGACAACCGACGAACGACTATCGTCTATGGTCTATGGTCCGTCGTCAAAAACGCCCGCGAAAGGATCGTCTTCGTAGATGGAAAATAAACCATCTCCCCAACAAGAATCTCTTTTCATTAACACGTTGCGGTTTCTCGCCGCGGATATGGTCCAGACGGCGAATTCCGGCCATCCGGGCATGCCGATGGGCGCCGCGGCGATGGCCTATACGCTTTGGACCCGCGTGCTGCGGCACAACCCGTCCAACCCCCGGTGGGCTAACCGCGACCGGTTCGTGCTTTCGGCGGGGCACGGTTCGGCACTACTGTACGGGTTGCTGCACCTGACGGGATACGATCTCCCGCTCGACGAAATAAAACGTTTCCGCCAGTGGGGCAGCCGGACTCCCGGACACCCGGAAGTGGGGTTGACGCCGGGCGTGGAAGCCACCACCGGCCCGCTCGGGCAGGGAATATCCAATGCCGTGGGCATGGCCATTGCCGAAGACAATCTGGCGGCGCGATTCAACCGCCCCGGCTTTCCGCTGGTGGAGCATCACACGTACGTGATAGCCGGCGACGGCGACATGTCGGAGGGGATTTCCTCCGAAGCGTGTTCCCTCGCGGGTCACCTCGGGCTTGGCCGCCTGGTCGTGCTCTACGACGACAATCGCGTCCTGCTTTCCGGTTCGACGGAATTGAGCTTTACGGAGGACGTCTCCGCGAGGTTCCGTGCCTATGGCTGGCAGACATATTCCGTGGAGGATGGAAACAATACGGCGGAGGTCGAACGGGCGCTTACCGCGGCGCGCGGGCAGAGTAGCAAGCCGTCTCTGATCCGCGTGCGGACGCATATCGGATACGGCGCGCCGCACAAGCAGGATTCTTCCGAGGCGCACGGTTCACCGCTGGGGGTGGAGGAACTACGCGCCGCCAAGCAGAATCTGGGCTGGCCGCAGGATCCGATGTTTCTTATTCCCCCGGAGGCTTTGGATTTCTACCGCCGGAGCGTGGCGGAGGGGGCGCGGCTGGAGAAAGAATGGAACGGACTTCTCCAGCGATATGAAAAGGAGTATCCCGAGGAGGCCAAAGAGTTCCGGCGCAGGATGGCAGGAACGCTTCCGGAAAAGTGGGAAGAGCAGTTGCCATCTTTCTCCCCCTCCGATGGGAGCCCGGCAACCCGCAAGACTTCCGAAACAGTGCTGCAAAAAATGGGCGCCGTCCTTCCGGAGCTCATCGGCGGATCGGCGGATCTTGCGCCTTCCACGTTTGCCTGGTTGAAAACCGGAGGCAATTTTGAAATCCCGGAGGACGGGAAAGGAAAGATCGAAGGAGAAGTCGCAGGCGGATGGGGATATTCCGGCCGGACGATTCACTTCGGAGTGCGGGAACACGCGATGGGCGCCATCTGCAACGGCGTGGCGCTGCACGGCGGGTTTATCCCCTTCGGCTCCACATTCCTGGTATTTTCGGATTATATGCGCGGGGCGATCCGCGTCGGGGCGCTTTCCCACCTGCAATCCATTTGGGTATTCTCGCACGACAGCATCTTCCTGGGCGAAGACGGGCCGACTCATCAGCCGGTGGAGCATCTGGCTGCGTTGCGGGCGATACCCAACCTGGTGGTGCTGCGCCCGGCGGACGCCAACGAGACCGTCGAATCCTGGCGGATCGCCTTGACCAGAAGAAACGGGCCAACGGCGCTGATCCTGACGCGGCAAGGGGTTCCGGTGCTGGACCAGAAGGAGAATCAAAGCGCGCAGGGAACCCGAATGGGGGCTTACATCCTATGGGAGGCACAAGGCGGCGCACCCCGCGCAATCCTGATGGCTTCCGGATCGGAAGTCCATTTGATCCTCGAAGCGGCCAAAAAGCTGGCGCTGGAAGGAATTCCCGTTAGGGTGGTATCCTTTCCGTCGTGGGAGTTATTCGCCGCTCAGGGCGACGCCCACCGGCAATGGGTACTCCCGGCGGCGATTCCGCTGCGGCTGGCCGTCGAAGCCGGGGTCCGCCAGGGGTGGGAGCGGTGGATCGGCGAGCGGGGGGAGATGCTGTCGATCGATCGATACGGCGCTTCGGCGCCCATGGCTGTGCTGCAGGAAAAATTCGGTTTTACCGTGGAGGCCGTTGTGCAACGGACGAAGGACCTCCTTAACGGCGGATCCTCGCCAAAGGTCTGAGTCCGCTAACGCTACACTGGATAAAAAGGAGATACCATGCCTTTCGATATCGGCGTACCGGAACTGCTGATCATTCTCTTCATCATCATCCTGATCTTCGGGGTGGGGCGGCTGGCGCCCATCGGCAAAGAAGTCGGCACTGCCATCCGAGAGCTTCGGAAGGGATTAAGCGGGGACGAAGAACCCAAAGAACCGAAGAAACCCGACGAGGAGAAGAAACCCAAGGAGTAGAGCGTATTTAATTTAGCAAATAGAATGACCGGGGGGAGAAGGTTAATGTTGCGGTAGAAAAGCGCCGTGATGCCACGGGGA
>JBEKDW010000194.1:0-5162 GCA_050014155.1 Anaerolineales bacterium | reverse complement strand
AAACCACGCGGCCTAGAATTCTGCATTGTCTTCCTCCTCCGCGAAGTGGACCCAGTAGCGCGATGAACTGAACACCGCCAAGGTGATGATCATCACGACGATGAACATAACCCACGCCAGGGCGCTGGCATATCCCAGTTTGGAATAGGAGAACATCTGCTGGGCGATATACCCTTCCATCGGGGAAAGGCTGGAGCTGAAAGACAGCCCGCGATCCAGGAGCGCCACGCCCCCGAAGGAGCTGATGATGTTGATCACCAGGCTGAAGAAAATCGCCGGGGAGATCATCGGCACGGTGATCGAAAAGAACCGCATGATCGGCCCCGCACCGTCGACGCGCGCCGCCTCGTAGATCTCGGGCGGCACGCTTTGCATTGCGCCGAGCATAATGAGAAAACCCGGACCGATGGTCCAGAGCGCCAGGATGATGGGGAAAATGCCAAACAAACCGACCAGCGGCGGAAGGTGCAGGGGGGCGAGGATCAACCGTTCGATCCAGCCGCTTCCCGGATTGGCCAATCCCGAGACGATGAAGAAAATGGCGATGGCCGGTATGATGCTGGGCATGAAAAACAGCGTGCGCAGGATGAGCTTACTCTTCAGCCGCTTGCTGGAAAACAACACCGCCAGCCCCAGCGCAACCAACATCTCCACCGGCACCGATAGGACGAAATAGCTGATCGATCCGAACAGGCTGGCTCCGGCGTCGGTATCCTTTAGAATATTTATATAATTCGTCAGGCCAATAAACTGGGTCTTCTCGGGCTCCAGCATTTTAAAGTTGGTGAAGGAAAAACCCAGCGCGGCGATAATGGGAATGGCCTTCAATAGGATGAACCCTAAAAGCCAGGGCGATAAAAACAGCAGACCGATCAGCCCTTCCCGCTGACGCATGGTCAGATCCCATTTGGGCGTGAGTCTCTGGAAAATCGACGGATGCCGGTGGATTCTTTCTTCCATGGGAAAATACCTCACCGTAAGTTATCGGACGAACCGCGGGATGGAACTAAGGACAAGAATACCCTAAAAATAAGACAATCGCTTGGGAATTAATCATCCTATAAGCCAACGGAAGCGTGTACCGAGCCGCCGGGACGATTGTGTAAAAAAATTTTCCGATCGTGGAATTCAACCCAATCCGGTAATAATCAGGGAATTCCATGGGACCCTGTTCCTTCAGGTGGATTTATCAAGCGGGTGTTATCGAAGGGATGTTTCCCCCGCCAGAGACTCCCTTGATAAACACCACCCCATGGGGAGGAACGTTCGCCGTGAATCGGTCCTGGAAAATGCCCCGATCGGTCCGGTTCCAGAGGTCGCGAACGGCAGCCGCCCCGGAGGGGAGGCCGAGGTCGCTCCAGGATACGGTCATATCCACCGCCGCTTCGGAACGGTTGAAGAGCACCACTGCGCGTGCATTTACGCCGGATAGAGTCTTTGACCAAATTTCCGGTTTGTCCGAGGCGGCGGTTGCACTGATACGCGTCCCCTGAATTCCCAGTACATCCTGGTCGACCGCGATCACTTCCGGCGCCGTGAGAATATCCCGGATGGCTTGGCTCATGCTTCGCAGATCGTTTCCGGCAATCAACGGCGCCGCCATGATCGCCCACATGGTGAAGTGCGACTGGTATTCCAGATCGGACATTCCGCCGTTTCCGACTTCCAGCATATCCGGATCGTTCCAGTGCCCCGGTCCCGCGAACGATGCGTAGACGTTGTTGGCGTCGAGGATGATCAGCATTCTCGGCCAATTGTCTTGGATATCGCTGGTCGTCCGCCACATGTGCCCGACGTCGCTGCCGATAACCCAGTATCCTGGAAACCCCCAGGTGCACATGCTGAACAGGATCGGGCGACCGGTTGCCTTTAGGGCGCTGCTCATCTTCTGATAATCCGTGACGAAGTTGCCAACCGGGCTGCAATTGTCGTACTTAAGAAAATCCACCTCCCAGGAAGCCAGCAGATTCGCATCCTGGATTTCATGGCCATAGCTGCCCGGATAACCGCCGCAGGTTTTCGTTCCCCGATCCAGATAAATCCCCAGTTTCAAACCCTTGGCGTGGACATAATCCGCAAAGGCTTTAATTCCGCTTGGAAATTTCTTCGGATCCGCTTGAAGACTGCCGCCGGCATCCCGTTTGGGAGCCATCCAGCAATCGTCGAGATTGACATATCGATACCCCGCGGCCTGCATCCCGCTGCTAACCATGGAATCGGCGATCTCCTGGATGACCGTTTCGTCCACGTTGCACCCGAAATGGTTGAAGCTGTTCCAGCCCATCGGCGGAGTGAGGGCCAGATTATCCCAAGCGGGAACCGTGGGGGAAGGCGTCAAGGTTGGCAATGGCGCAAGTGTCGGGGTGAGGGTAGGGGTGGGAACACCTTTACAGCCGCTCGCCAACCCACAAAAGATGAATGTTATTGGAATGGCAACCTTGAACCCGGGTTGAATTTTCATGGCCTTTCCCAAGCGAAATATTGTAATCGACCCGTACGAATTCGGGCAATCAATTCGTTTTAAGGAAACGGTATGTTTTTCAATTTGGCAGCCTTCGATATTGAGGGATTCTATCGTCCCGCGAATGGATTATGCCTGAGGATAGATAATTACTGCAGCTTATACTTTAGAAACGACAGCCCCGTTGTGCAACGATATATTCGCTCGAATCGATTGGAAACGAATAGGATGACGTTGGACTCTATCATAACGAAACCTCTATTGCACATCTACAGAAGCGATTTTGAATAGTGATCGGGCGTTGATTTTCGATAATTTGATTAAGGATTATACCGATGGTTTTTATTGGGAAAAACCTGATTCTTGATTGATTACGGATGCCGGGGATTCGCCTTGGATCATAATCGAACATTTGTGCTATAATTCAATACGGCATGGACCTAGAAGAGAAATTGCAGGCGGTAATGTCGGCCGTTCGTGTGGAGGATCCCGAGGAGGGGGCCGGAGGATCCGCAAACACAACCTGTGGAAGTCTCCCCGTTTACAACGCGGTAGTCTCCGGGGGAAAATCCATCCGTCTCCTGAAATCCCTTCTCACCACGGTATGTGAAAACAATTGCGCCTATTGCGGTATCCGGTGGGGGAAAGATTCCCGCCGGGTTACGTTTCAACCCGAGGAGATGGCGGATTTATTCCTAAGGCTATACGAATCCGGCGCATGTGAGGGGTTGTTCCTCAGTTCGGGAGTTGCTGGCGGGGGAGTGCACACGCAGGATCGGCTTATCGCCACAGCCGAAATACTCCGCCGAAGGGGTTATCGCGGCTACTTGCACCTCAAGATCATGCCCGGCGCGGAACGCGACCAGGTGGAACAGGCGATGCGCCTGGCCAGCCGGGTCTCGATCAACCTGGAGGCGCCAACCGCCGAATGCCTCGCGGCGATCGCCCCGCGTAAGCAGGCCGAAGTTCTCTACAATCCCCTGGTTTGGATCGATGCGATCCGCAAATCAACCGATCCGACCGGTGCATGGAACGGCCGCTGGCCCTCGTCCAGCACGCAGTTCGTGGTCGGAGCCGCAGGCGAAAGCGATCGCGACCTGCTGCGCATGGCCGAGCGCTTGCGCCGCGAGGCGGGCTTGGCCCGCGTCTATTACTCCACCTTCGATCCCGCCGAAGGGACGCCGTTGGAAAATGCGCCTGCGGAAAATCCCGTTCGCAGTTTCCGATTGTATCAGGCCGATTTTCTGATCCGCGATTATGGGTTTGGAGCCGACGAGTTGCTGCCGGGCGGCGATCGTCTGAACCTGAACGTCGATCCGAAAATGTTGTACGCCCGGAGGTGCCTGATCGAGGAACCGGTGGATGTCGACCGGGCGGATCGGTCCGCATTGTTGAGGGTGCCCGGGATCGGCCCGCGCACCGTCCAGTCCATCCTCGAGACCCGCCGCAAAGGTTCCCGCATCCGCACGATCGAGGATTTAAAACGTTTGGGTGTGCCCGTCCATCGTGCCGCTGAATTCATATTGATCAACGGAAAAAAACCGATCCAACAGATGAAATTGTTCTAACCGACGGGGAAATATTAATTTCCCCACTATCCAGGACCCTTTGGGTTATTCAAGAGTTTGTACGCGGATTACACGGATTCGACGGATTTCGCGGAAATTGGTAATAATATTTAATAATTTAATTTTACCGCGTAATCCGTTTTTTTCTGCGGAATCCGCGTATAGGAATTTCCGGGAAAAGCAGATACCGCTTTTGAAAAACCCCTGAATTATTTTATTGCTGAAGCTATATTGCCATTATCCGAATCTTCCCGTGACGTAATCCTCGGTGCGTTTTACTTTGGGCGCGATGAAGAGGTTCTTCCCTTCACCCCATTCCACCAATTCGCCCTGCAGAAAGAAACCGGCCCAATCCGCCAGACGACCGGCCTGTTGCACGCTGTGCGGAACGATGACCACGGTGTATTTTTTCTTGATCGTCTGGAGCGAATCCTCCACCTTCGCGGTCGAGATCGGATCCAAACCCGAAGTGGGTTCGTCCATAAGGATGACTTCCGGTTGCATTGCGAGCACCCGGGCCAGGCAGAGCCGTTGCTGCTGACCGCCCGAAAGCGAACCGGCCGGCTCGTCCAGACGGTCTTTTACCTCGTCCCACAGTGCCGCGGCCCGCAATCCTTCTTCCATCGAACGGACGAGTTTGCTCCGCCGGCTTTCCCCCGCCAATTCCAGGCCGTAGGTCATATTCTCGCGGACCGTCATCGGTAGGGGAACCGGTTGCGCGAACACCATCCCCACCCGCCGCCGCAGCGCAACCAGATCCACTTTCGGGGAGAGGATATTTTCCCCGTCCAGGAGTACTTTTCCCAGGTAGCGAGTTCCCTCAACAAGGTCGTTGAGCCGGTTGAAGGTCCGCAGCAACGTGCTTTTACCGCCGCCGGCCGGGCCGAACAGAACGGTGACGGCGTTGGGCGGGATTTGCAGCGACACATTGCGCAGGGATTCGGTTCCATCGGGATATTGCACCGAGAGATTTTCCACCACGAATTTCGGAGCGGGAGGTGCGCTTACCATTGTCGCCGACTCCGGTAATAGGAGCGGATCAACGTGGCGACCAGGTTCATTGCCAAAACGAAGATCAGCAGCACCAGCGCGGTGCCGTACTGGATCTTCACCGGCATGCTTGGCACCTGGGT
>JBEKDW010000193.1:0-5188 GCA_050014155.1 Anaerolineales bacterium | reverse complement strand
CACGACGCGAAAGGCGATCGGGGAAACCGGATTACGCTGCCCGATGAGCCTGGTGAACGACGCGATCCTTGGTTTGCTCGCCGGAACCGCGGAAGGTTGGGGTGTGGCGGTCGTATCCGGAACGGGATGCAACTGCTGGGGATGGAACCGCGACCGCACCCGCATCGGCCACGTAACCGGCGGGGGAACCCAAATGGGGGAAGGGGCCGGAGCCACGGAATTGGTGGATCGGGCTATCCAGTTGGTGGCGCATGGGTGGACGCAACGCGGTCCGTACACGGCGCTTGGCGCCGCCTTGACGGCTTTTGCCGGAGCGCGCGACGTGCCGGACCTGCTCGAGGGACTGATGGAAGACCGTTACGAGCTGGGTCCATCGGCTGCGCCGCTCATTTGCCAGACGGCGGCCGGCGGTGATCCAGTGGCAAAGGGTCTCGTAGAATGGGCGGGGATGGAGTTGGGCGAAATGGCAAACGCCGTCATCCGCCAATTGGAATTCCAGGATTTGACGTTCGATGTAATTCTTGGCGGAAGCATGTTCGATGGAAGTCCGGCAATTCAGGACGCTTTGCGCCGGAAGGTGAATGCGCTCGCTCCGCGGGCACGCATCATCCGGTTGGCGGTTCCGCCGGTCGTCGGAGCAGTGCTGTTGGCCATGGAACAAGCCGGCATCCATCCGTCCGACCGGATCCGCGAGAGAATTTCACAGGAAGCATGCGCGCGGGGATAACGCGGACGCGAAAAGGGATTATGGAATCGCTGCTTTGGAAAGAGATCAATGAACAACCGGACGTCATCCGCCAGCTTGTCGCCGATCAAAGCGACCCAATCCGACGGCTTGGCGTGGAGCTTCGCAAGAAGCCGTTCCGCTTCATTTTCCTCGCGGCGCGCGGAACGTCCGACAACGCCGCCCGCTACGGCCAGTACCTCTTTGGGGCGGTCAACCGCCTTCCGGTGGCGCTGGCGGCTCCCTCGTTGTTTACTGTGTATCGCAAACCGCCGGCGCTTGACAGCGCGCTTGTGATCGGCATCTCGCAATCCGGAGAATCGCCCGACATCGTCGGGGTTCTGGAGGAAGCCCATCGCCAGGGGGCCGCAACGGTCGCCATCACCAACCGGCAGGATTCTCCGCTAGCTCGCGCGGCCGGACACGTGCTGATGCTCGGCGCAGGGGAGGAACAGAGCGTGGCGGCGACAAAAACCTACACTTCGCAACTAGCTGTGCTGGCGATGCTTTCCATGGCGCTCGACAACCGATTGAGCGAAAATGCACTCGACCCGGTGGTTGCCTGGATGGAGGCCGCACTGAAGGCCGAACCGGAAGCCAGGTCGGCCGCTGAACGCATCGCGGATTCCGACCGCGCGGTCGTGATCGGCCGCGGATACCAATATTGCACCGCCTACGAGATCGCGCTAAAAATCAAGGAGCTGGCCGGAGTGGAGGCTGAACCGTATTCCACCGCGGATTTCCAACATGGCCCGAAGGCGATGGCCGAGGGAGGCATGCCGGCGATCTTCATCACGGTCGGTCCCACGTTCCGCAGTGAGACGGCTTCCCTCGCGGACGCCGTTCGGGGGCAAGGCGCGCGGGTCGTGCTTATCGGCGACATGGAAACCGGAGCGCACTCCGGGGATTCTAAAATTCCTGTTGCGCTCGGCGAGCCGGAATGGCTCACGCCGATCGCCGCGGTCATCCCCGGGCAATTGCTGGCATTTCATCTGGCCCGGGCGCGCGGTCTGGATCCGGACCAGCCGCGTCATATCCGCAAAATCACAAGGACACACTGACCCCCGCAGAGCTATGGATGGATTTGTACGCGGATTATCGATAAAATCGAAAAATCCGCGAAATCCGCGTAATAAGAACTCCAAGGTATAAGCCAACGAATGGATAATTCAAAATACCTCATTGTGAACGCGGACGATTATGGCCGCACACCGGGCGTCTCGAAGGGGATTCGCGAAGCGCACCTGCGGGGGGTCATTACCTCGACGACGGCGATGATGAACATGCCCGGCGTGGAGACGGAGTTGGACCTCGCGGCGAAGGATACCCCCCGGCTGGGATTGGGAGTCCACCTCGTATTGACCTCCGGCGCGCCGCTGCTCGGTTCGGACGCGGTGTCATCGATCACCGCCGGCCGGGACCGGTTCCCCACGCTCGATGAGTTCATCGAAAACTTGGGCCAGGTGAACGTGGAGCAGGCGGCCGCCGAGTGGGACGCACAGATCCGCAAGTTCGTCAAAGTCACGGGCAGGAATCCGGACCACTTGGATTCGCATCATCATTCTTCCTACTTTACCGAAGCGCTCTTTGAAAAGATGCTCACCTTGGCGGATCTCTATCACTGCCCGGTGCGGACTCTCGTCGAATCGGAACCTGTGTCCTACAACGGCCTGCCGGAGGCGATGCGGGAAGGGGCGAAGGAATATTTCCCCCGGTTGATTCGAAAATTCCGGGCCGCCGTGCCGGACCGTTTCATATCGACCTTCTACGACGAAACGGCGACATCCCAACAATTATTGGATATTCTGGAACACTTGGAACCGGGGACCTCGGAATTGATGTGCCATCCCGGCTACGCTGACGGTATATTAATAGAAGGTTCCGTCTACAACCGTCAGCGCGAGCGCGAATTGGCGATTCTCACATCGGAACAGATTCGGGAGGCGGTTCAAATGCGGGGGATTGATCTGACCAACTTCCGGGGTCTCCCTCAAAAGCCTAAAAATTAGCGAGCTGATCTTCCTGCGTCTGCTTGACACGCGGCGGTTTTCCGGCGTATTATATATCCGTAATGGATATATCCGAAAGGGATGTATCCAGCGGAGAAAAGACTATGACCGAAAAACGAGCATCCTTTCAACCGCTTACCCCCGCCGTGTACCACATCCTGCTCGCGCTTTCCGACGGCGAAAAGCACGGCTACGCCATCATGAAAGACGTTGAAGCTCAGACGGGCGGTCGGGTGAAGATGGGCCCGGGAACGCTGTATGGCTCCGTCAAGCGCATGATCGCCGCCAACCTCATTGAGGAGGCCGCCGAACGCCCCGACCCCGAATTGGACGACGAACGAAGGCGCTATTATCGCCTTTCCGGGCTGGGCCGCCGGGTGGTCGCTGCCGAAACCCAGCGGCTGTCGCAGGCCGTCAAGGTCGCCCGGCAAAAACACGTTATTGTCTGTTCTTAACCCTGGAGAGTGAACATGACGACTGATAAAAAAGTCGACTCGTCGCGCCGTACCTACGCCAGTTTGATGCGATTGTATCCGCAGGAATTCCGCGACGAATACGGCCCGTCCATGCTTCAGCTCTTTACTGACCAGTGCCGTTCGACGATGCAGGAAAACGGTACCCGGGGGATGATATTCCTTTGGCTCCGCACCCTGATGGATCTGGCGTTCAGCGTCCTGCGGGAGCATATCATGTCAACGAATGCAACCGGAGGCCTGCTGGAAGCTGTGCCAAACAAACCTCTGCCATGGAAAGGTGTTGCGGTTGTATTGATCCCATGCTTGGTGTTCTTCGTCGGACAGATCGGCCAGCTTACAGGCCAGGACTGGTTCTTTTTGTTAATCCGCCGGGCGGCATACTTCTTGATCATCCCCGTCCTGCTTGTCTGGTTGCTCACGCGCAAATTCCCCATCTGGGGATTGATTCCTCTTGGAATGTTTTATCGGACCCTTTTGGATTTGATCAACAACTATGAATATGTTATTGGAAGAACCGGTGTTATTTTAGCCGGTATTTTGCAGACAAAATTTACACCAGACTTCATGATCTTTTTAAAGAATCACATCCCGGAAATACGGATCCTGATAACCACCATTATCCTGGGGACCGTAGTTTTTCTGATCCTTCGGATAGCGCGCCGCACGGGCTTCACCCGTTCCTCCTGGGTCTGTCTCGGAGTATTTCTCGTGGTTACGATATTGGAAATCCTCTCAGGACTCATCCACGCCTGGATCTATTTGTTAAAAGTGTCGAGTGCGGATATGCTCTATGGGAATATTCCATCCATGCTACAGGATGTTGCCTACTCGGCTTTCTACGCTTTCCTGCCGACTGTAGGCTTTTTGCTTTTGATCCTGGTCGGAATGCTGCTGGCCAGGCGTCACGGCCGCCTGGCCTTGCTTATGCCCTTGGGATATCTTATCCCGGCGGTCGTGTTGGGCAAGTTCGATAATTCCAATGTTTTGCCCTACTCGCTTTTTTGGATCAGCGTAACGGTGCTGGTCTATCGCGTGCTGGTCACCCTGGTCGCGCCGATCTGGATCGTGCGTTCGGCATCTGATCGCGCGAAGAAGCGCGCCGGCGTGATTGCCTTGGCGGCCGCCGCCGGGATCCTCGTCTTGGCGCACGCCGGGTATTTCTTTGCCACCCTTGCCGCTTATGGGTGGGATTTAGAGTGGACGGATTATTATTATTACTTCTCACCCGATCTGATGATCCTGGTTGGAATGGCCTTGGCGATAACTCTCTACAAATCGGCGACCCCAGCACAATCCGTTGCCGGACCAACGCCGGTTGGGGCAGAATTATCAAGCGGCTAGCGTAATCTAATATCGTTAGGAATTATGATTCATCAATAGGACGACACATGAAAAGTGAGAGATTTTGCAAGGAGGAAATGGAATATGAAAAAGAAACGAATCTTGATAATAGGAAGTGCAATAATACTAGTGATGGCACTATTAATCGCCATTCGCTACTACTCCAGTATTCCGATATACCCATCGACAACAGAATATATCGTGAAAGCGGGTGATACTTGCGGAAAAATTTCTTCAGACCAAAATATCCCGGTTGAAACCTTGATTCAACAAAATAATCTCAAGGTGGACTGTAGCAATCTAACCATAGGGCAAAAGCTAATCATCCATATACAGAAATAAATGGGACCCAAACGGCAGCCTCTCCAGCCGCGCTGATAGGCCGGAGATTGGCAACTTATGCCTCCGGTTGGATAACGCCTGGGGCTTCTTTTTTATTCCGAAAATGCCGTTTCGAGCGAATTAAAAAAAGTTGATACAATCACCAAGCGGATCACCGGTAAGGAATGCGTCTTGCGCGGAGACTAACCGAATGGCAAATACCGAATCGGTCACTCTACAAACCTTGGCCAAAATAATCGACCACTCGCTTCTGCATCCCACCTTGACCGACGAGGGGATCTTGGCAGGCTGCGCTC
>JBEKDW010000192.1:0-5194 GCA_050014155.1 Anaerolineales bacterium | reverse complement strand
CGGCGCAATATCTTCGCGTTACGGGTGACTCGGCCATCCTGCACACGGAGATCCCGTTCCTTACCGCCCCCGTGCTGGAAAATAATCAGACGGAGAGCTTCGGCCGGCCGGAGATAAGCCTGGAGCATGCGACGCTCTTCGAACACTGCCGGCGGGCGGTCGAACGACACATGACACCCGGACCGCACGGACTGCCAACCATGGGAACGGGCGATTGGGACGACGGGTTAAATCAGGTGGGCATCGGCGGCGCGGGAGAAAGCGTTTGGCTGGGATGGTTCCTGACCGAGGTGCTGCGGGGAATGGCCGAACTTTCCGGCAGTATGTCGCTGCCGGAGCTCGCCCAAACCTACCGGCAAAAGCGGACTGCCTTCCTGCGCAGCATCGAAGAATCGGCCTGGGATGGAGAGTGGTATTTGCGGGCCTTCTTCGACGATGGCACAAAGCTGGGGACGGCGGAACATTCGGAAGCCAGAATTTTTTCCCTACCCCAATCGTGGGCCCGGCTGAGCGGCGACGCAAATCCGGAACGGACTTCCCAAGCCATGGAATCAGCGTGGAAGAACCTGGTCCGGGAAGAACCGGGGTTGGCCCTGATTTTCGATCCCCCCTTCGATTCCTTCCGGCCGTTTCCGGGATACACCGAAGCCTATCCGCCGGGCGTCCGGGAAAACGGCGGTCAATATACCCATGCCGCCTTGTGGCTGGCGATGGCGATGGCCAGGCAGGGAGACGGCGACCGCGCGGAAAAGATTCTGCGCATGCTCAACCCGGTGGAACGGACGCGGGATCCGGAGGCTGTCTGGCGCTACGGGTTGGAACCTTACGTCACCGCCGCGGACGTGTATTCGACGCAAGGCTTCGCCGGACGCGGCGGATGGTCCTGGTACACGGGATCGGCGGGATGGATGTACCGCGTCTGGATCGAGGAAGTTCTGGGCGTGAAGATCCGGAACGGACGGATGTGGATCGATCCGACGATCCCGAGCGGGTGGGACGGGTTTCAAATCCGGTACCGCTACAGCGAAGCGGTGTACGAAATCCGGGTGGAGAATCCGGATCATTGCGGACACGGAACCACACGGATGGAACTGGACGGGAATCTACTGGCGGAGGGCGGGGTCATCCTGGACCGGAGCCTGGTGCTCCATCGAATTCTGGTGAGGATGGGAAAAACCTGAACCATCCGCATTTTTCAAATCGAATTTGTTGTCCCGGGAAATAGAAAAACCCCCGCGCGGGGGGATTTTTTTTTACTCTTCGGAAGGACTACTTCACTTCCACTGATGCGCCGGCGGTCTCGAGCTTGGCTTTGGCTTCGGTTGCGACTTCCTTGGTGACCGCTTCGAGCACCTTGGCACCCGCTGTCTCGGAAAGGTCTTTGGCTTCCTTGAGACCGAGGGTGGTCAGTTGCCGGATGACGCGGATGACGTCGATCTTCTTGGCACCGGGATCCTTGAGGATCACGGTAAATTCGGTCTTTTCCTCTTCCGCGGGGGCGGCGGCTGCGCCGGCGCCGGGGGCCATCGCCATGGCGACGGGCGCCGCGGCGCTAACGCCCCATTTTTCCTCGAGCATCTTGGCCAGTTCGGCCGCTTCGATCACGGAGAGCGTGCTCAGCTCGTCCACAATTTTCTGTAAATCAGCCATTGCAAAAAATCTCCTTGGAAAAATTTTCCTACCTGGAAAGCCTTCGGATGGGTCGGGCCCGGCCGTTTCAGGCCGCGGCCGTCTTTTGCGAGTAGGCTTGCACTACGCCCACCACCTTGCGCGCCGGGGCGGCGATGGTTCCCGCCACCTTGGTCGCCGGCGCCTTCAGCAAGCCCGCCAACCGCGCCCGAACGACGGGCAGCGGGGGCAGCGAAGCCAGAGCTTTCACTTCGGCCACCGTCAGCAGTTTGCCGTTCAGAAGCCCGCCCTTGATTTTCAGGAACTCGGATTCCCTGGCACTATCCACGACCGCCTTGGCCACGCCGACGACATCCACGATGCCGAATGCCATCAGGGTGCTGCCGGTGATCTTCTCCGCGGATGCGGACAGGCCGGCATCGCGCATAGCGATCGCCGCCAGGGAGTTTTTCACCACTCGCACCTCTCCCTGGGAATCGCGCACCCGGTTGCGGAGCGTGTTCATCCCGGGCATGGCCAGCCCGCCGAATTCCGCCAGGATGATCCCCTGGCTTTTCTTGAGCAACTGGACGTACTCGGCCACCCGTTCTTTCTTTTGTTCCGGAGTCAGCGCCAAATCTCTCACCTCCCTTCCAAAACGAAAAGTCTTTGCCTCGCGCGTTCCAAGCAAAGACTTCCGCTTGCCCCAAACCGGGGCGGAAAGGAAATCTTCACCTCGGCAGGTCGCTTCGGCCCCTCGTTTCCGCGGGGCGCCTGCTGTCTACGGCGAAGCGTTTATTCGACGGTTGGTATTGTACCACCGCAGGAACCGATGGGGCGGATCTACACCTCGAGCGCCTGTGCGCCGGTCGGATCCACATGCACGCCAGGCCCCATGGTGGTGGTCATCACGATCTTCCGGATGAAAACCCCCTTGAGCGACGCAGGCCGGGCCCGCTTGATGGCTTCCATCAGGGTGGCGAAATTCTCGTACAGCGCCTTTTCCGAAAACGAAGCCTTGCCGATGCTGACGTGCAGGTTGCCGGTCTTGTCGACCCGGAATTCCACGCGGCCGGCCTTGGCTTCCTTCACGGCCTTGCCGATATCCTCGGGCGGAACCACCGTGCCCGCCTTGGGGTTGGGCATCAAGCCCCGCGGTCCGAGAACGCGTCCGAGCTTTCCGACTTTGCTCATCATTTCCGGCGTGGCAATCGCCACGTCGAAGTCGGTCCAACCGTCCTGGATTTTCTTAACCATCTCATCGCTGTCGGCGATGAATTCCGCCCCGGCCGCCTGGGCCTGCTTGGCGGATTCCCCCGCCGTAAAGACCAGCACGCGGATCGTTTTGCCCAGGCCGTGCGGCAGGACAACCACATCGCGAACCTGCTGTTCGGCCTGTTTCGGGTCGACGCCCAGATGCATGTGCACTTCCACGGTGGCGTCGAACTTGGTGATCGACGTGGACTGGACCAGCTTCACGGCGTCCGCGGGGGAATACAGTTTTTCCGGATCGATCTGCTTGGCCGCAGCCAAGTACTTTTTCCCATGATTTGCCATTGTTTCCTCCTTGTGGTGTTGGCGGGCCGATGAGCGGCCCTCCCACTTATTCCTCGATGGTGATGCCCATGTTGCGCGCAGTGCCTTCCACCATAAGCATAGCGCCTTCCAGATCCACCGCGTTCATATCCTTGAGCTTGAGTTCGGCGATCTCGCGGACCTGCTTGCGCGTTACCTTGCCTACCTTGGTCCGGTTCGGTTCGCCGGACCCCTTCTCAACCCCCGCCGCTTTGCGCAGAAGGACCGGAGTGGGCGGGGTTTTGAGGATGAAGGTGAACGATCCGTCGGTGAAGATGCTGATCTCGGCCGGGATGATCTCCCCGGCGTGTCCAGCGGTGCGCGCGTTGTATTCCTTGCAGAAGGCCATCAGGTTGATGCCGTGGCCGGCCAGCGCTGGGCCGATGGGCGGCGCCGGGTTGGCCTTGGCGGCCTCGATCTGCAGACGAACGACGACTTTTAGTTTTTTTGCCACGGGAATTCTCCTTGTGGTGTTGGCGGGCCGATAGGCGGCCCTCCCACGAAATGATGAGGGGCTGCGTCAGGTCTTTTCCACCTGCAGAAAATCCAGCTCCACGGGTGTTTCGCGGCCGAAAAAGGAAACGAGCACGCGGACTTTGCCGCGGTCCATGTCGATGCTTTCGACCGTGCCGACGAAATCATTGAAGGGCCCGTCGGTGATGCGCACTTTCTGTCCGGCTTTGTAGGTCGGGCGGACGGTCGGGGTGGTGGTCTCCATCCGATGCAGTATCTGCGCCACTTCCTCCGTGCGCAGCGCGGTGGGCGTGTTGCCCATGCCCACAAAACCCGTCACGCCCGGGGTGTTGCGCACCACGAACCAGGATTCTTCCGTCAGGATCATCTGCACCATCAGATAGCCCGGGTAGACCCGCTTTTCGACGGTGCGGCGTTTGCCTTCCTTGACTTCGATCTCCTCGATGGTGGGAATGATGATGTCGAAGATCTTGTCCTTCATATCCATCGTATCGATGCGCTGCTCGAGGTTGTGGCGCACCTTGTTTTCCTGCCCGGAGTAGCAATGGACGACGTACCAGGCGCGCCCATCCCCCGGTTCGGCGTGTTCCCCCCCCAGCAGTTCGGCCGCATGGGCCTCGAGGGCGGCGGGAATCACAATCTCTCCGGACGGGGCGGCTTCCGCCGCGCCGGACGGCACGTAGGCGGGCATTTCCGCGGAGGATTCTTCCTTCTTTTCATCTTCCGATTCGGATTCCAATTCCTTGCGTTCCGGGTCTTCCCACATTGCGATCTTCCTCGGAGTTTTAACCTAGCATGGCTCGGAAAGCTTCGGTGAGCAGAGCATCGATCGCGCCGAGGAAGATGCTGGTGACGATCATTACCGCCAGCACGATCGCCGTCAGGCGCAGCGCTTCATCGCGGGTCGGCCAGGTGACCTTGCGCAGTTCTCCCGACGTCTCGTTGAGAAAACGGACGATGAAATTCGGCTGGCGTGTGGATTGACTTTTCGGCACGGTACACCTCGGTCCAATTGTTCGGGCGGATCGGCGATCCACCCACGTGGGCAGATTAGGATCTGCCGCTCGCTTTGTACGGGCCGGTCGCGACCGGCCCCTTGGCAGGCCAGGCAGGAATTGAACCCACAACCCCCGCTTTTGGAGAGCGGTGCTCTGCCAAATTGAGCTACTGGCCTGTATATGGACAGGTCACGACCTGCCCCTACGCGATTATTTCGATTCTTTATGCAACGTATGCTTGCGGCAGTGCGGGCAATATTTCTTCAGCTCCAGCCGGCCTTGATCGTTGCGCCTGTTTTTCTGGGTCGTATAGTTGCGCTCCTTGCAGTCGGAGCAGGCCAGTGTAATCACCGGCCGGACGTCTTTCGATTTTGGCATCGCTTATTCCCCTCCGCGGAAAGATCCGCCGAGGCTCCTTTCAGTCGATTATCTCAGTGATCACGCCGGCGCCCACGGTCAGACCGCCTTCGCGAATCGCGAATTTCGAACCCTTCTCCAGCGCCACCGGCACGATCAACTCCACCGTCAGGTTCACCGTG
>JBEKDW010000191.1:0-5195 GCA_050014155.1 Anaerolineales bacterium | reverse complement strand
TGGCGTCGGCATGCACAATCGTAATGGGAGGGGTCGTCTTGGCGGCCGCCGCCGACAACCATATCCCTAATCCCATGATCAGTATTTTCTGAAAGGATTTCATGAATGGGGTGTCACATCGGAAGACTCGAGCTTAAATTCTTCCCTTAACAGATGATAACACCCCGCGGTGATAGCACTTCGAATATCCGCTACGACGGTAAGAAGGAGTGAAATATTGTGGATGGTAAGAAGCGTGGCGCCGAGGATCTCCCTGGTTTGAACGAGGTGCCGCACGTAAGCCCGGGAAAAATTCGCGCAGGTATAGCAGGAGCAAGTGGGGTCGACGGGTAAAGGATCCCGGGCGTATGCTGAACCCATCAAATTCAACCGTCCATGCCGGAGGATGGCGGTATGGTGCCTGGCCAGGCGCGTTGGGAGGACGCAGTCAAACATATCCATCCCACGAGCCACCCCCTCCACCAAATCCGCGGGTGTGCCGACGCCCATTAAATATCTCGGGCGATCTTCCGGCAGACAGGCATCCATCCAGTCCAAAACCTCGTAGGTCTCTCGTTTGCTTTCACCAACCGAAAGCCCTCCGACGGCATTTCCCGGAAACCTTAGTGATCCGATAAAGGCGGCGGATTCCTCCCGCAAATCCCGGAATATTCCCCCCTGGACGATTCCGAACAAGGCCTGGTCGGGTCGCCGATGAGCCTCCAACGATCGCCTGGCCCAGGCATGCGTGCGCTGCAGGGCCTCGCGGTTGTATTCGTAATTCTTCGGCTCGGGGCACTCGTCCAGCGCCATGATGATATCGGCGCCGAGATTCTCCTGAATGGCGACAGCCTTTTCCGGCGTCAGCCGGTGCAGGGAACCATCCCAGTGTGATTTAAACGTCACGCCCTCCTCGTCCACGGCGCGGATCGATCGTAGGGAGAATACCTGGTATCCTCCCGAATCCGTCAGGATCGGTTTGGGCCAGTTCATGAATTTGTGCAACCCTCCCAATTCGGCGATCAGCGCATCCCCGGGACGCAAATATAAATGGTAGGTGTTCGCCAGGAGGATCGTCGCGCCCAGTTCCTCCAATTGAGCCGGGGTGAGGGATTTGACGGTCGCTTGTGTGCCGACCGGCATGAAAACGGGCGTGAGAATCTCGCCGTGGAGCGTCGATAATCGCGCCGTCCGGGCTCTGCCATCCCGCGCGGAAATTTCGAATGGGAATTCCATGTTTTTATATTCCCCAGAAGACTTTCAAACCGATGACAACAATCACCAGGATAATCACCGTCAGCAGGCCGCCCACTTTTAAATAATCCCGAAAGGAATATCCGCCCGAGCCCATAACCATCATATTCACCGGGTGGCCCAGCGGAGTTAAAAATGCCAGCGAGCAGCCGAGGGCGACGGCCATCCCGATTGCACGCGGATTCGCGCCGGCGATGGAGGCCATCGTAAGTCCGATCGGCGTGAGGACGATCGACGCCACCTGGGCGCCCAGCAATTGGGCCAGACACAGGCCGCCCGCCAGCAATCCGATCGCCAACCAGGCGGATCCGGAATGCGCCAATCCTCCCAGAACCGAATTGGTGAGCGAGTCCGCCAGACCCGTCGAGCGGATGGCAATACCCAGCGGCCACATCCCGGCGATCAGAAAAATCGCCTTCCATTCGATGGAGCGGTAGGCATCGTCCATGCTCAGACAGCCGGTGAGGATCATCAGCAGGGCGCCCACCAGGCAGATCTCGGCGACGGGCAGCCAGCCCACCGCGGCAATACCGAGCACCGCGATCATGATCAACGCGGCTTTTCTCGCTTTGTTGGGTTGTAGCACTGTGTCCGGATCTTCCTCTAGGAGGATGAAATCCCTTTCGTCGCGTAGCAGCCGCATCTGCATCGGGCTTCCCTGAACCAGCAGCGCGTCGCCGAATCGCAGCGGGATATCCCCCAGCCCCTCGGTCAACGGCTGCCCTTCGCGCCAAATAGCAAGCACGTTCAACCGGTACTTTTCGCGAAAGTTGATCTCCCGCATGGTTTTTCCGCCAAGGGTCGCTCGCGGAGAGAGCACCACTTCGCCTAGCGTAGTGTTCTCGTCGGCCACTTCCCTCGGCGTTTTCTGCCTCGGCAGGATTTTCACACCGCAGATTTCGACTTCCGATGGGACAACCTCGCCCTGCACGATGAGAATATCTCCAACTCGCACAATTTCATCGCCGCGCGGTGCGAAGGTAATGCGGCCGGCGTGGGATATTCCGACGATGTTGATTTCCAAACGCCGCGCCCAATCCCCTTCTTTGAGGCTGATCCCGGCCATGCAGGATCCATCCAGAACCTGCAATTCGCTTAGGTTTTTCCGGATCCCGTACAAACCGGCCAATTCGGCATGAAGGCGCTCGGTGCGCATCAATTGGCCGGCCGGGAACCGGACGGGAAGGATTTTGCGTCCTACGAAAGTGAGATACAGGGCTCCGCCCGCCACGACGAACACGCCGATCGGGAGAAAATCCAACAACCCGAAGGGACGGTATCCCGCCACGCGCAGGGCGTCGGAAACGATGATATTGGAAGTGGTTAGCAGGGTGGCCATCCCGCCTAGGATTGTGCCGAAGGCGAGCGGCATGAGCAGCTTTGATGGCGGCGTACGCGTTTGCCGCGAGAGCGCGATCACCGCCGGCATGAGCACACCGGCCGCGGCGATATTGTTCATAAAGAGGGAAAGCAGCGCCGCCGTAAGGACGGTGACGAACACCAAACGCGACTCGCTCCGTTTGGCCAGGCGGAACATCTGCCGGCCAAGGTAGCTCGTCACGCCCGATTGATGCAACCCTTCCGAGACGATTGAGATTGCCAGAATCGTAATGACTGCCGAACTGCTGAACCCGCTGAAGGCCCCCTGCGGCGTCACCAATCCGGTCAGGCCGAGGACCGTCAATGCCAATAAGCCCGTCAGATCCGGCCGTATCCGGCCTTGAATAAGTAATACCGATACCGCAGCCAGAATGATGAGGAGGAGGATTTCCTGAGAGGTCATGCTGAGGAAATTATAAGCCCAACCTCATCGAGAGAATATTCCCGTTCTCGACTAAAAAGACCCGTCCCATACGCCGCCGCGACGAAAAACGGAAGCGGGCGGCTTGCGACCGACGGGCAACCATAAAAAATTCGCCGTCAAGCTCCGGGCCACGCCGAAACAACCGGGCTGAGAAGCGCCCACAACGCGCCGCCGTCGTTGGTTTGGACCAGACCGTACCCCGAATCTTTCTTTGCGATGGCAAATCCCAGGGTTGAGGAGACGAAATCAAACTGCCCGTCCCAAGTTACGGTGGATATCTTCGTCCAGTTATTTCCTCCATCATCCGATCGGTAGATATCTTTTCCCAACGCCCAAATTCTATTTCCGTTCAATGTGAAGATATCGCCGCCCGGATACGCTTGGGAGGTCCACGCGCTGCCGTTCACCGGAGAACGGTACAGGAAGGGAGTGCTGGTTCCGGGGTTGGTGCTCATATCCATGCATTCCACGCCCAAATAAATCTGGTTGGCAAGGATAAACGGAGCAACTATTCCGCAAACGTTGTTCATGCCGGTAAACAGATCCGCATGACCGCTGGGCACCGGAAGGTTGATGGAGTTCCAGGTAGAGCCGCCGTCCCCGGTTTGAAACAGCAGCGCGCCAGGCGCCACACCGTTGCAGTTCCCGGTCAGCCAGCCGTTGGATCCGTCGGAAAAGGCGATCCCGGTTTTCTCACAACCCTGGATCCCTTCATCCGTGTAGGGATTGATGACCCGTGACCAGTTGGCGCCGCCATCGGTCGACCGGTAAAGGGCGACGTAGTCATGATTCATCCCCGCCCCGACATGGATCAGGATCCAGCCCGCGTTCGGCGAGGCAAAGGTAATGTTGGATACGGTATAAACCTCATTCAGGTCGGACGTATTCATGGGGGAACTTGCTTGCCAACTTCTGCCGCCATCCACTGTCTTCCAGACCACTGGGTTCGCCGGTACCTTGGGTGTACCGGTAAATTGATATGTCACCCAACCTGTATCGGCATTAAGGGCAAATCCGACCGCTCCCAGGGAACCTACTTCGGATGAGGAAGAAGCAATCATCGGAGGGGTGACTTCGAACCAGGAGACGCCTCCATCCGCGGTGCGAAACACGTGGCCGGAGTTGCCGCTGGAATGCGGACCACCGATTCCCCAGCCGTTCTGAGAGTCCAACATCTGAATGACCGTCAAATCGATCGTTGATCCAATGTCCAGCCGAGGGATCGCCAGCGGGTTGACGGTCGCCGTCGGCGTAAGCGTCGGTGTGATGGGCGGAGGAGTGGAACTGGGTTGGGAATGTGCCGGGATCGTGTCGGTTCCGGTTGATGGAAACGACGGCAGCGTTGGCGGAATGAGGGTGGCCTTGCCTATAATTGGCAAATTGCACCCCGCTAAAGTGATCAGAAGGACCGCTTCCGCAATAAAAATATCCCTGCGTCTCATAAGAGTCTCCTTCCCGCTCTCCACGTTGATGACTAAAGTGTATCACTCTTTCCATGGTAAATGCCCGGTCAAAGATATCGTAGAAATTTTTAATGGTCGGATTGTCAAACCCATCCGGTTTGACATAACCCGGAAACCCAATTATTCTAGAAATTAATTCCCAATAATTCTTTATCCGATTTGCACGCTTTCCGGGATGATCCAACAACCGGCGATAAAACGGCCATCAGCCAACCGGGCTTTACTCCGTCGGAAAGAGACTTAAAATCAGAGAATGGAATTCTACTTGAAAATATTTCCTCGGTCTTTCTTCGGCTTGATGTTTATCCTCCTTTGCTCCAGCTGCGATGTAAAAACCACCACGCCTGCTGTATTATCGGTGACGGCTGTCGAAAATTTTCTCGCCGACATCGCCCAAAACGTCGCGGGCAACCGTGTAAGGGTCAATTCATTAATCCCGTCAGGGATCGATCCGCATGAATTCCAACCCAGCCCGAAAGATCTGGCCGCCGTCGCCCAAAGCAAAATGCTGATTGTCAACGGGGCCGGGTTGGAAGGTTGGCTCTCGCAGGCTTTAACCAATGTTGGAGGAACTCGGCTTCTCATCACCGCTTCCCAGGGGTTGTCCAGCCGGCCTCCCGAAAACGGAGCGACAGCGTCTTCCACACCCGCAACCACGGCAACCGTCTTCCCCGCCAACATCGACCCGCATTTCT
>JBEKDW010000190.1:0-5228 GCA_050014155.1 Anaerolineales bacterium | reverse complement strand
AGACGTGCTGCAGGTCCTCGCTGTGGAATGATGCGACGGCGTGGATGTTGCCGCCGAGCTTGGCGATCACGCCGGTGAGCCGGGCGAGTTCCCCGGGCTGATCCGGAGAGCGCAGGGTGATGCGCAACACACCGGTGCCCTGCCCGAGGATCTCGACAAAGGTCTTGAAAATATCGGTCTCGGTGATCACGCCGACGAGCTTTCCGCCCTGCATTACCGGGAGGCAGCCGATCTCCTTTTCGATCATCACCCGCGCGGCCTCCTCGATCGGGGTGTCCTCCGGAATGGTGATCGCCGGGCTGCTCATCACTTCGTGCACCTTGAGATTGGACAGCAGGTAGTTCATCTCATAGATGCTCAGCGACGTGGCCGAGGAGGGCGCCGCGTGCAGCAGGTCGGCCTCGGTCACTACCCCGATCACCTTGCCTGCCTTATCCACCACCGGCAGGTAGCTGAATTTTTCCTTATGCAGCAGGCGCAACGCCTCGGGATGGGAAGCGTCGGGTCCGATGACCATCGGATTGGGGGTCATACGATCTTTGACTAACATAGATGCCTCCTTTTATATAGGCAGTCGAGTCCGTCTTGGCTCAAAGGTGGTCGAGTAGCCCCGAAGGGGCGTATCGAGACCACCCGTCTCCCAAATAGATTGGGGTCTCGATACGGCCGCGAAGATCGCGCGGCCTACTCGACCGACTTTATAGCTACACAGCTTTTCCCAAATACGCTTTTTGCACGCGCTGGTCGGAGGCCAGGTCGGAGGATTTCCCCTCCAGCACCACCTGGCCATCTTCCATAACGTAAGCCCGGTCGGCCAGCGCCAGCGCGGCATGCGCGTTTTGTTCCACCACCAGGATCGTCGTGCCGCGCTGGCGCAAGCGGCCCGATACCCGGAAAATTTCGCGCGCCATCAGCGGAGCCAATCCCAGCGAGGGCTCGTCCATCAGCAGCAGCCTGGGTTTGGCCATCCAGCCGCGGCCCAGGGCCAGCATCTGCTGCTCGCCGCCGGAGAGCGTTCCGGCCATTTGGCCGATTCGCTCCTGCAGGCGCGGGAAAATCTCGAACACGAAATCCAGATCGCGCTCGACGGCTTTGCGGCCGTCGCGCCCGTAGCGATGGTACGCGCTCAGGATCAAATTGTCCATCACGCTCATCGTGGAAAAAATCTGCCGCCGCTCGGGCACCTGGCTGATGCCCAGGCGCACGATCTTCTCGGGAGGAAGACCCGCGATCGGACGGCCGGCAAAGAAAATCTGTTCGCCGCGGGCCGGGATCATCCCGGAGGGTAGAAAGAGAACTCCTCACGCTTTCATGGCCTCGCGGATCGCTTTGGCCAGACGGTGGATGCCTTCGCGGATCCGTTCCGGCGACATATTGGAGAAATTCAGGCGGAAATAACGGTCGCCGGCCCGCTCGTCAATGGCGAAGAAACTGTTGCCGGGGACGAAGGCAACGTTCATCTTCAATGCCGCGCGCAGCAGTTCCGCGCTGACCATGCCCTCCGGCAGACGCACCCACAGGAACAGGCCGCCCGCCGGCTGGGTCCAGTGCACTTCCGGCGGGAAGAACTCGTCCATCGCCGCCAGCATCACGTTGCGCCGATCGCGGTAGACCTCGCGGATCTTCTCAATGTGCCGCTCGAGGAATCCGCCGCGGGCCGTCTCGTAGGCCATCATCTGCACGAAGATGGGGGTATGCAGGTCGGCGCCCTGTTTGATCTGCACCAGCTTGGCGATCACCTCGGGCGGGGCGGAGATCCACGCCAGGCGCAAGCCCGGTGCCAGAGTCTTTGAGAACGAGCCAAGGTAAATCACGTTGCCGTCCCGGTAACCGTCGGTTGTCTTCAGCCGGGCGGCGTCGAGCGCTTGCAGCGGAGGCAACGTCTCGCCCTCGAATCGCAACTGGCCGTAGGGATCGTCCTCCAGGATCGGAATCCCATATTGGTCCGACAGGGCGATCAGCGCGTCGCGCCGCTTCAGCGAGAGGGTCACGCCGCCCGGATTCTGGAAGTTGGGAATGACGTACATGAACTTGGGACCGGTGCGGAAGGCCTCGGGCAGCAGATCGGTTTGCAGCCCATCGTCATCGATCGGAACGGTGACGTACCGCGCGCCGAAAATGCCGAACACCTGTAGCGCGCCCAGGAAGGTGGGATTCTCCACCAGGATGCGGTCGGCGTTGTTGAGCATCAGCTTGCTCACCAGGTCGAGCGACTGCTGCGAACCGGTGGTGATCAGAATGTTATCCAAACCCAGTTTCATTCCGAACTTGTCCATCTGGCGGGCGATCATTTCGCGCAGGGGGGAATAACCTTCGGAGGTGGTGTACTGTAGCGCAGCCGTGGGGCTCTGCGTGAGAATGCGGTCGGAAGCGGCCTTGAATTCCTCCACCGGGAACAATTCCGGCGCGGGCAGCCCCCCGCCGAAGGAGATGACTTCCGGGTTCTGGGTCACCTTGAGCAGTTCGCGGATGGCGGAGCTCTGGGTGGACTGCGCATTCTGCGCGAAACGATACTGCCAGGGGGTGGGCATGGACGGATCCTTTCCGTTGTGGGTTTACCGGCCGATGGAATTTCTGATACGGCGATGCGAATTATAAACCGGATACACGGAATCCACCGAACAAACCACGGATTACACCGAAAAATCCTATTTAGTTTTACTGATCAGTTATTTTTTTAATTTATTCGGTGTAATCCGTTTTTTTATCCGTGCTTGCCCCGGGAGTGCGAAGCACGACTGGGGTAATCCGTGTTCGCATTTATTTTCACTCTTGTTCCAACCAAGTGACGATGTATTCGGGTTCGCGGTCCGGCGGAGCGACGGTCGGCGGATCGACCGCCCATTTCCCGCGCACTCCCGCTTCACTCGCCGTGAGTTCAAAATGACACATTGCGATCCCCATGTCGACGCGCTGAATATCCGCCACCCGCAGGAGGGTTTGGAAGAAACCGGCGCGATAACCTTTCGTCCTTTGCAGGTAAAAATGCCAGGCCTTTCCGCGGCGAAGGATCCTCCACGGCTGCTTATTGGAGGCCGACGGCCCCAGGTGGACCATTTCCAGCGGCTCGGCATAGGCGCCGGCATCCGAAATGCTCAGCGGCACGCCGAACTCCTCCCGGAAGAAGAGACTCTCCCACGGCAAGCGCCGGTCGGCACCGGCCGCGCGGGCGAGAATTCCGCTCCGGGCGCGTTCCGGGTCGGCGATGTAGCCAATCGCAGCCACCGCCGGCAGGTCCTCCCCTTTTCGAAGCGATATCTTTTTGGCAAACCCGCTTTTGTTGAACGTGCCGCCCAGCCAGCAACTTCCCAGCCCGAGGTCCGTGGCCAGGAGGATGATCCGTTCCAGAGCGCAGCCGTAATCTTCCAAATATTTATTCGATCGGGTGGCGGCGCCGGCGATGAAACCCGTTTCGTTGCGGATGAAGCCATACGTTTCGAGCCCTCTCAGGGAATCGCGGTCCGGATCGGTGGCGGAGAGCAGTTGAAAGCGGAGCGCAGAGCCCAAGGGACCGGCGGTGAGGGCGGCCATGAATTCTTCCAGCGTGCGCCGGTCCTTCTCTTCGATCGGCCGGGAGTCGTAGTTCCGGCACGAGAAACGCCGCCGGATGATTTCGGTTACGGGTTGGCTGTAGGTCAGCGGTGACTTTCTGGACGCAGAAGGCATTCTCTTAAGGTTTCCTCGCAACCTCGTATGATTTTTCAATGGTGGTCCGTTCTCGGAGCGCGAATTATGGTTTTTCCGGATTAAGCGTTTTTTCCATTGCAACATGGGGGATCGTCACTTCCATGAACGGTTCCGACGTAACCCGGTATCCGAGGCGCTCGTAGAATCTGCGGGCGGTTAGGCGCGCGTGCATCGTCAATTTGCGGGCCGGCAAAGCGCGCGTGATGGTCTCCGCCTGCGCCATCAACCCGGCGCCGATTCCTTTTCCGCGGAAGTCCTCCTCGACCGCCATTTGGCGGATGCGGGCGGTCCCATCCGCCGCCGGCGCGATCAGCACGCAACCCACGACCTCGCCGCGTTCGTCCACCGCGACGACGTGGATCTGTTGTTCTTCGCCGCGGACGTCGGTTTCGGAAAGCGTAAGGCCCAGCGGCGCGCGTAACACCCGGTTGCGAAGGACCTTCTCCGCTTCGTATTCTCGATCGGCGGTTGTGATTTGTCTATACGTGATCATTGCGCGGGTTCATCCATATCGTTCGAATACGAGAATCTTGAAAAGGAAAATTGCAGCAGCACTCCTTCACTTTTTAATTGAAGCAGATTGCCGAATCCCTGTGACGCTAAACACCCATTTAAGCTGCGGCTCCTCATATCCTTCACGGCCGCGATTTTTCGCCGCGTCTCGCGGGAAGGCGGCTTAGAGGATCGCCTCGATCTGCTTAATTTCTTCCGCCGAAAGCGGCGGCGCTTGCAGCGTGTCCACCGCGTCCTCGATCTGAGAGACTTTGCTTGCGCCAATCAAAGCTGAGGTGATTTCCTTCCGCCGCAGAACCCAAGAGAGCGCCATCTGCGAGAGCTTCTGCCCGCGGGCAGCAGCGATTTCGTTCAGTTTGGTTACTTTGGTCATCAGCTCGGGGGTGATGTTTTCCGGCCGGAGGAAGATGCTCCGCGCCGCGCGCGAATCCGCGGGGATGCCCTTCAGGTAGCGGTCCGTCAGCAGCCCCTGCGCCAGCGGCGAGAATACGATGCAGCCAATGCCCTCTTCGCCGAGCACTTGGAGCAGGCCTTCTTCCACCCAACGGTCGAACATGCTGTAGGAGGGCTGGTGAATCGCGCAGTGGGTGCCCATCCCGCGCAGGAGCTCCGCCGCCTGGCGGGTCGGTTCGGGCCGGTAGCTGGAGATCCCGATATACAGCGCTTTCCCGCTGCGGACGATGTCCGCCAGCGCACCCATCGTCTCCTCCAGCGGCGTTTGCGGGTCGGGGCGGTGGTGGTAGAAGATATCCACATACTCGAGACCCATCCGGCGCAGGCTTTGGTCGAGGCTGGCCATCAGGTACTTGCGCGATCCGAAATCGCCGTACGGCCCCGGCCACATGCCCCAGCCGGCCTTGGTCGAGATGATCAGTTCATCGCGATAGCGCGCCAGGTCATTCCGCAGGACCCAACCGAAGGTTTCCTCGGCGCTGCCGGGCGGCGGCCCGTAGTTATTGGCCAGGTCGAAGTGGGTGATGCCGAGGTCGAACGCGCGGAGGATCATCGCGCGGGCGTTCTCGCGCGCA